>JBCCGX010000251.1:0-10496 GCA_039029035.1 Acidobacteriota bacterium
CAACGACGATTGGGAATCCAAGACGCCGCTGTCGAACGATCGGCTCGACGACGTCAACCAGATCTACGAAGCCACCCTCGGTGGCCCGTTCTGGAAAGACAAGATCTGGTTCTTCGCCTCGTTCCGCGACAAGGCGGAGACTGGCACGGATCAGACCGACACCACCAACTTGACGGTGCCGACCACCGACGACGAGACCCGGCTGGAGGGTAAGTTGACGGTGACGCCGCATCCCAGCCATCAGCTGCAGGCGTCGTTCCTCGATCTCGAGCGGACGCGGGCTGGCACCGGCTTCGGCCCGGTGCGCAAGGTCGACCTGGCCAGCTTCAACGACAACCGCCTCGATCCGCAGGAGATCAAGTCTGCCAACTACACCGGCATCCTGACCTCCAGCCTGTTCGTCGAAGCCCAGTACTCGGAGCGTGACTTCCAACTCGGCATCGGCTCCGGTGGACCGCGCGACCTGATCAACGGCACCTTCATTCGCAGCCAGGGCGGCGACGCCGGCCGGGTGCAGTACAACTCGCCGTTCTTCTGCGGTGAGTGCGAGACCGAGCTGCGCAACAACGAGAACACCCTGGTCAAGGGCTCTTACTTCCTGACCACGGAGAATGCCGGCACGCACGACATCGCTTTCGGTTACGACACCTTCACGGACATTCGCTTCTCGGTCAATCACCAGACCGGCAGTGACTTCCAGGTGTGGTCCCAGACGATCCTGATCACCGGCGACGCCAACAACACGATCTACCCGGTGCTCGACAGCAACTCGTGGCTCGTCTGGTGGCCGCCGACCAACCTCGATATCGCTGCGCCGACCGATTTCACCACCAACTCGTTCTACATCAACGATAGCTGGCAGCTCAACGACAAGTGGAGCTTCAACATCGGTGTGCGCTACGACGAGAACGACGGCGTCGATTCCGGCGGCGTCACCACGGTGGACGACAACAAGGTCAGCCCGCGTGTCGGCTTCAGCTACGACGTCAAGGGTGACGGCGACCTGATCATCAACGGCAGCTACGGCACCTACGTGGCGGCGATCGCCAACACCCGTGCCGATGAGACCAGCCAGGGCGGTCAGCTCGCTGGCTTGGGCTTCTTCTACGGTGGTCCGGACATCAACACCAATTGCCAGGCCAACGGCTTTGTCGGCTGTACCGACACCGAGACGGCGTTGAACACGATCTTCGATTGGTACTTCGCCAACGGCGGGACGGACGACGTCAACGTTGCGCAGGGCAATATCGCGGCCCTGCCGAACCTGATCTTCGCCTGCTTCCCGGGCGTCACCAACGTCGTGCCTGACACCCTGCGGTCGCCGGCGGCTGACGAGTTCACCATCGGTGCGACCAAGCGCCTCGGCAGCAAGGGTCTCTTGCGCGCCGATCTCATCTACCGTGAGTGGGAGGACTTCTACGCCAACAGCACCCAACTCGGCCTCAACGTGCCGGAGTTGCAGACCGATATCGAGTTGGTGGGTAACTTCGGCGAGCCGCCGCTCGAGCGCGACTACCTCGGGATCAACGTCTCGGGCCGCTATCGCTTGACCGACCGGTTCACCCTGTCGGGCAACTACACCTGGTCGGAGCTCGAAGGCAACATCAATGGTGAGACGGCGGGCGCTGGTCCGACACCGCTATCGCCCAACGCCTTTCCGGAGTACAAGGATCCGGCGTGGAACGTGCCGGTCGGTCCGTTGCTGTCCGACCAGACCCACAAGCTGCGGGTTTGGGGCATCTACGACATCATCGAGAACGAGAGGAACTCGCTCTCCTTCAGCGTGTTGCAGAATTTCTTCTCCGGCACGCCGTACAGCGCCAGCGGGTTGATCAACAACCAGTCGTTCGTCAACAATCCGGGCTACCTTGATCCGCCGGACAACGTGACCTACTTCTTCTCCGAGCGTGGCGCGTTCGAGTCGGACGACATCACCCGTACCGATATCTCGCTGAATTACTCGTTCCGCTGGAACGCCTTCGGCAAGTCCCTCGAGATCTTCGTCCAGCCCGAGATCATCAACCTCTTCAACGAGGATGGGGTCGAGGTGCCGGGTACGGATATCAACACCGAGGACAACACCGCGGGTAACAGCTGCAACGGCGCGCCGTGCCAGCTGTTCAACCCCTTCACCGAGACGCCGATCGAGGGTGTCCACTGGTCCAGGGGTACGAACTTCGGTCAGGCGACCGAGGAAGACGACTTCCAGCAGCCGCGGACCTTCCGGTTCTCGGTCGGCTTCCGCTTCTAGGGTCGACTTGTCGCCTAGCTTCGGACGGTACTGTTGACCGTCCGTCGAGAGCTCCGGTCCCTGTGGGCCGGAGCTCTTTTGCGTCGCGCGGGTTCCGTGAAACGGGTGGCTGCTCGATAGTTTGGCGTGCTAGCATTCCGGCCGTTCGCTGACACTGCCAACCAAGCCTGTCGTGAGACGGGCAGACCTCCGGGGAGGAGGCGATGGGTGTGGTGCATCGCACCGCGCTCTTGTTGCAACGGACCGAATGGCGCCGGAAGGGTCGAGCACCACTGCCGAATTGGGGCGAAGGACCGTCACGCACGGGCCGCGGGCCGGCCTGGCTGCGAGCCTCGTCGTCCGGCTGCTGAAGAAGATTGACCAGGGCCGCGTGCGGCTGGTCTATGGCGACTGGCAGCGCACGTTCGGTGATCCCCGGGCAGAGCTCGAAGGCACCCTGATCGTGCACGACGGCTCGTTTTTTCGTGACGTCACTCTGCGTGGCGAAGTCGGCCTCGGCCGGGCTTACGTTGCCGGCAAGTGGAGCTCGCCCAAGCTCGAGGACCTGGCTCTGGTCTTCCACCTCAACATCGAGATCTTCTTGCCCTTGATCCGTGGTGGCGCCTGCCTGTTGTTCGCCACGAGGTGGCTCGAGAACCTCACTCAGCGATGGATTCGGGGCTGGCGGACGAGCACCCCGGAGCACAGCCGGCAGGGCATGGCGGTGGCCTACGATGTAGGAAATGACTTTTTTCGCTTCATGTTGGGCGAGAATATGCAATACTCTTGCGCCATCTGGGCCTCTCCCGAGCAAAACCTCGAAGAGGCGCAGGCGCACAAGATCGACCTCCTGATCGGCAAGCTCGATCTCGCACCCGAGCACTCGGTGCTCGAGATCGGTTGTGGTTGGGGGACTTTGCTGAAAGAGATCCACTCGCGATACCATTGTCAGGTGCGCGGGATCTCCCTGGCGCAGAAGCAGCTCGACGTTTGTCGAAATGCCCTACCGGAGGGCCGCTTCGACTACTTGGACTACCGCGAACTGGAAGAAAGCGAGGCTTACGACCGAATCGTCTCCGTCGGCATGCTCGAACATGTCGGCCCTGAGTACATCCAACTCTTCATGGATACCGTAGCTCGCCTATTGAAGCCTGGAGGGCGAGCGGTGCTCCACACCATGATCGTCGGTGAAACGATCGACCTGGAGCCCGGGGTTCACCTCGACTCCTTCATCTCGAGGACGATTATGCCGATCGCGTGCATTCCGACGGCACGGGAGCTTCTTCAGGCGATCAACCGTTCCGGAAATCTCCACCCGGTACACCACGAGCGTTTTGGACAGCACTACGGCAAAACGATGCGAGAATGGAGAAAGAACGTGCAGGATCACCGCGAGGTCATCGCCGACCGCTACTCGGTGGAGCACGTTCGAGTCTATGACTATATCTGGGGGTCGAGCTCGGCCTGTTTCACGTCGAGCAACTTCGATCTTCTGCAACTCGTTGTCGACAGAGGACCCGTCAGCAACGAGTGCCCGGTATCTGACCCGCGCGCCTGAGCGGGTCGAGCTTGAAGAGGGTTCTTTCCAGCGCTGCGGCTAGAAGAGAGCTCAGTCCGTTTCGGGCGTGATGTTCTTCGGCGGTGGCTTGGATGATTCTGGCGGCGTCGCGCGTCGCTCCTGCCAGCGGCCGACGAGGATAGCCAGGATCCCGAGAATGATCTCGTCGACGAACGGGATCGGGTCGGGGATCAGGAGATCCAGAACAAAAAGAGAACTGACGAGCATTAGGAGCTGAGACGACTTGAGGCGTTGACCGAGCCGCCTGAGGGTCCCCAGAAATCCGGAAGATGAGTCCATCGCCAACCTATGTTAACGAACCAGAACGTCCCCTAACAGCCGATGAGTGACATCCAAGAGAAGAATACCGAACGGCGCCCCAGCGGAGGGAGGCGCCGCCGCAGCCGACGGCCACGCAACGCCAACGCCAACCGACCCGTGCCGCTGGTCAAGCGCACCGGGTCGCATTTTCAGCCCGGAGATCGACAGCGTGGCCAGGAGTATTTCCACGAAGGCCGGGTCCGTATGGAAGTCGATGGCACCCGGGCTCGGGCCTGGGTCGCGGGGCGGGAGCAGGAAGTTTACGGTGTTGGGATCGACTGGTCCTCGGTCGCTGCGAAGCGTGTTCTCCACGTCTTCTGCGGTTGCCAGCGCTTTGCCGATGGCAAGCCGTGCAAGCACTTGCGCGCGACGCTTCTAGCGCTGGCCGAGTCCGGTCCGGAGAACCATCCGCCGGGCCGCGGGCGGCTCGGTCTGCGCAAGGACCGGGCGACGGCCTGGCGCGAGCTCGGGGTGCCGGCGGCAGAGGAGAAGCAGCCGCGGCGAAATTCCCGCCGCTCCTCGGGGCGGCGGCAATCGGCCGTTTCACGGCGCCGGGCGGCGCCCTCTTGGCGCACCCAGCTGTCGTCTGTGCGTGAGCAGTTGGAGCGTGTGTCGGGTACCGAAGCCGCGGTCCTCGCGACCTCACCACCGCCGATGCGCGGTGTGCGTTTGTTCGTCAATACCGCTGCCAGCCTGGCCACCGGCGGCCTCGTCTTCGATCTCTTCGAGCCGCGAGCCGGCAGCGGTCGCAATCTTCGCAAGCTGAAGCGCATGAGCCTCGATCCGTCCGAGCTCGATCGCTTGCTGCATCTCTCGGAAGTCGATTCCGGGGCCGAGCCCGCTGCCGGCGCCGATCCGGCTGCCGAGGCCGACTCCGACTCGGCTGCCGAGGCCACCGGCTCTCTGCCGATCGTTACGGTTCTGCCCCTCGAGACGCCGAACCGTCAGCGCGGCCGGCGCGGTCCTAGAAAGCCGCCGGCCGCGGCCGTACAACGCATCCGGGTGCCGGCGCGACTCTATGAGAAGGTGCTGCCGGAGATCTGCTCGCGCGGTATCGTCAGCTGGTGGGACGGCCGGTCGCCGCGCGACAAAGCGCCCTTGGCCTGGGACGACGGCCCAGCCTGGCGCCTGGCTTTGCAGTTGGAGATCCGCCCGGGCGGCGGCGCGCGGGTCAACGGTGTGCTCGAACGTGACGGGGGCTGCGTACCCCTGAGCTCGCCGGTATTGATCATGCCCACCGCCGACGGGCAGGGCAACCAGGATCAGGGACCGTCTCTGGTGGTCTTCAATGAATCCATCGCGCGTCTGGACCTCAGGCCGCACCATGATCTGCCGTGGATCGCCTTGCTGCGCGGCAAGGGCGAGATCGTGATTCCGAAAGAAGAGCTCGAGGAGGCGTTGACGACCTTGCTCGAGCTGCCGGCGCTGCCGCGCCTCGAGACACCCGACGAACTGCAACTGTTGGAAGAGCGGGCGACCCCGCAGGCTTGCCTGGTGCTGGAAGCGGACCCCGCTCCGGCATGGATGAACCCGCCCCTCATCGCCGAGCTCTCGTTCGACTACGGCAGCCTGCAGCTCGATGCCGGCGATCCACGCTCGGCGGTGGTCGACTGGGACGGCCGGCGGTTCCTACGGCGCGACACGGACAGCGAGCATGCCGCCCTCGTGCGTCTCCTGGAGCTCGGCATGCAACCGGTCGCTTCGAGCCAGGGCCACGGCCTGGAGCTCGACCCGAAGGATCTGCCGAAGGTGGTCGAGCCGCTGCTGCTCGACGGCTGGTCGGTCGCGGTCCACGGCGCCACTATGCGCTCGCCGAGCCCGCCGGCGCTCAAAGTCGAGAGCGGTATCGACTGGTTCGAGCTCTCCGGTGAAGTGGACTTTGCCGGTGATCAGGTGGACCTCGCAGACGTGCTCGACTCGATCGCTCGTGGCGATCGTTTCATCGAGCTCGACGACGGTTCGAAGGGGCTGCTACCGGCCGCCTGGATGGAGACCTACGACTCCCTCGCCAAGCTGGCCAACGAATCGAGCGATGCGGGGCTGCGGTTTCTCCCCTCGCAGGCCCTCTTGGTCGATGCTCTGCTGACCGCGATGCCGCCAGCGGTCGATCAAGCCTTTGCCAAGCTGCGTAAGAAGCTCAGCTCCTTCGAGCGCATCAAGCCGAAGAAAGAGCCGCGCGGCTTCGACGGGACCCTGCGTGCCTACCAACGCGAGGGCCTCGGTTGGCTCAACTTCCTGCGCGAGTTCAGCCTCGGTGGCGTGCTCGCCGACGACATGGGCCTGGGCAAGACGGTGCAGGTGCTGGCGTTGATGCGGGCCCATCGAACACCATCGAAGACCACCAAGCTGCCTTTCCTGGTGGTGGCGCCGCGCAGTGTGGTCTACAACTGGATCGACGAAGCAGCACACTTCGCACCCAAGCTGCGCGCGGTCGAATACGGCGGCCCGGATCGCGAGGCTCTGCGCGACGAGCTTGGCGACTACGACCTCGTGGTCACCACTTACGGCACCCTGCGGCGTGACATCGGCTATCTGGCGACGGTCGAGTTCGACACGGTAATTCTCGACGAGGCGCAGGCGATCAAGAACCCGACCTCACAGACTGCCAAGGCCTCTCGGCTGCTCAACGGTCGCTATCGCTTGGCCCTCACCGGCACACCGATCGAGAACCACCTGGGTGAGCTCGGTTCGCTGTTCGAGTTCTTGAACCCGGGTCTCCTCGGCCGTATGCCGATGCTCGACGTCCTGGGCAGCGGACGCACTCCGAGCAAGAAGGAGCTGGCCCTGGTCGCCGAAGGCATTCGCCCGTTCATTCTGCGTCGGACCAAGGCCCAGGTGCTGCCGGATCTGCCGGAGAAGACCGAGCAGGTGGTGTTCTGCACCCTGGGGCCGCGCCAGCGCGAGGTCTACGATCAGCTCCGCGCTCGCTACCAGGCGAGCCTGTTGGAGCAGGTCGAGTCGGAAGGCTTGTCGCGCTCGACCATGCAAGTGCTCGAAGCCTTGCTGCGCCTGCGTCAGGTCGCCTGCCATCCGGGGTTGGTCGACGAGAATCTCGAAGAGGTGGGCTCGGCCAAGCTCGAGACGCTGTTCTCGCAAGTCTCCGAGGTGCTCGACGAAGGCCACAAACTGATCATCTTCTCGCAGTTCACCAAGCTGCTGGGTTTCGTGCAGAAGCACCTGCAAGAGCAGCAAGTCGAGTACGCCTACCTCGACGGTCAAACGCGCAATCGCGGGGAGGTGGTGGAGCGGTTCCAGACCGATCCGAACTGCAACCTCTTCCTGGTCAGTCTGAAGGCCGGCGGCACCGGGCTCAATCTCACCGCGGCGGGCTATGTCTTCTTGCTCGATCCGTGGTGGAACCCGGCGGTCGAAGCGCAAGCGATCGATCGTGCACACCGCATCGGTCAGACTCAGCCGGTGTTCGCCTATCGGATGATCGCGCGCGACACGGTGGAGGAGAAGATCCTCGATCTGCAGCGCTCCAAGCGTCAGATCGCCGATGCGATCCTCGAAGGCGAAGGCACCTCTCTGAGCGATCTCACGGCCGATGACTTGCGGATGCTCTTGAGCTGACCAGCGATCCCAGCGCCGGCGCGGTCCGGTCTCTCGTCCTGTCGGCGTTCAGCTTCAGCTTGATGTCGCTCTTCGTGCGCCTGGTCGGCAGTCGGCTGCCGACCCTCGAAGTCGTCTTCGTGCGCTCGGTGGTCACGATGCTGCTCACTGTCGCCCTGCTGCTGCGCCAGGGCGGTGGCGATTGGCTGGGCGAGCGCCGGATGCTGCTGTTCCTGCGCGGTGCGTTCGGCTTCGCCGCGCTATCGTGCTTCTACCACTCCGTCACCGCACTGCCCCTGGCCGAGGCGACGGTGATCCAGTTCACCAGCCCCATCTTCACCGCCGTCCTGGCGGCGGTCTATCTCGGCGAGCGCGCCACCCCTCGCCTGGTCGTCGCCCTGGTTCTCGGCCTCGCCGGCATCGTGATCCTGACCCGGCCGGCAGTGCTCTTCGGTGGCACCTCGCCGCTGCCGACCGGCGTCGTCCTGGTGGGTCTCACCGGAGCTTTTCTGACCTCCTGTGCCTACGTTCTGGTGCGCCGGCTGGCGCCGTCGGAGAACGAGCTGGTGATCATCTTCTACTTTCCCCTGGTCGCGGTGCCAGCGTCCCTGGCCTCGGCGGTGCCGGTATGGGTCTGGCCCAGTGCCTGGGAATGGCTGTTGCTCCTCGCCGTCGGCTGCGCTGCCCAGGGCGGCCAGCTCTACCTCACCCGCGGCATGAAGCACATCCAGGCCTTCCGGGGCAGTGTCATCCTCTACTTGCAAGTCCTCTTTGCCGCCGTCTTGGGCGTGCTCGTTCTCGGCGAGCGTCCCGGCCTGTGGACCGTTGGGGGCTCGCTGCTGGTGCTCGGCGGTTCCTTCATCGCCGCCCGCAGGCCGCGTTTGCCGGCGTAATCGCGGGGCGGCCTTCTGGCGGACGAGAGCGTGAATTGAAACTACAAATCACGTCCGAGTCGGTCTTGCTCGTGATTTAGGGCGACAATTCGCTGTCTCGAGCGATTAGAACGCGAATTGGAACTACAAATCACGTGCAAATCCGCCTTGCTCGTGGTTTGGAACGACAATTCGTTGTCTCGAGCGATTCGATCGCGGCTTGACGATGCAAATCACGATCATGTCGGTCTTGTGTGTGATTTGTAATTTCAATTCGGCGCCGAAGGCGATTCGAGCGCGATCAGAGCCGTGACGGCTCGGCCAAATAGGGTTCGACCATGGCTTCGAAGGCTTCGTAGTCCTGCATGCCGATGGTGAAGTCGCGCACGCGGCCGTTGCGATCCAGAATGACCGAGATCGGCCGTGACCGGCCGGCGTTGAGCCAGTCGAGCTCTTCGGAGTACACGTTGGTCATGCTGTAGTCGTTCTCGGCGGCGAACTCGAGAAGGAGCTGGCGTTCCTCTTGCGATAGCGTCACCACCACCAGGCCGCGCTCGCGATAGCTCTTCTGCAGTCGATCGAGCTCGGGTAGCTCTTGCACACAGGGTGGGCACCAGGTGGCCCAGAGGTTCACCAGGGTGACCTGTCCGCGGACGCTGTACAAGGTCATCGGGGCGTCGTCGGACACCTGGCGGAAGGCGATATCCGGCGCTTCCTGGCCTATCGAGCCGCGGAGGGCACGTAGCCCGTCGGCCAGCCGGCCGAGAGGGCCATCGAGAGCGTAGAGCAAGAGGCTGGTGGTTAAGGCGAAGACGATGAGCAGCGCCATGGCGGCCCTGGCCAACCACGTCGGCGGCAGGAAGAAGCGATGGCCACGGCCGAGGGCGATCAAACCCGCCAGCGCCGCGAGGAGAAGCGGCAGCAGGAGCCACGCGCCTGCGAGGGCGGTGAATTCGACGAGCGTTTTGAGGACCGACATGACTTCTCGACTCCTAGTGTTCGTCCGTTCTTGTCCCATAGTACGCTCAACGCTGAGCGGTGTTACATCGCGACCCAGCGTGACCTGGCAACCAGTGCCAACAGTGCCAGACGGTCCGATTGTGGCATCATCGGGCGATGGACAACTCGAAGCTCGAGCGACTCGCAGCCTTTACCGAGCAGCCCGGCGGTGGCAACCCCGCCGGCGTGTGGACCGGATCTAGCTTGCCCGAGGATGCCGAGATGCAGCGCATCGCCAAGGCGGTCGGCTACTCGGAGACGGCGTTTCTGACCCCGACAGGCGCCGATACCTGGACTATCCGCTACTTCAGCCCCGAGGCCGAAGTGCCGTTCTGTGGCCACGCCACGATCGCTTCCGGGGTGGCGCTGGGTAACCGTCACGGCGAAGGCCTGTACCGCTTGCAGACCTCTGTCGGCGAGGTCCCGGTACAGGTCCGGCGCAACGACGAGGGGCAAACCGTGGCGACCTTGACCTCGGTCGAGCCGCAAAGTAAGCCGATCGATCCGGCGCTGCTGACTGAGGTCCTGGGTCTGCTCGGCTGGTTGGAGAGCGACCTGGATCCGAACATCCCGGCCGCCATCGCCTTTGCCGGTGCCTGGCACCTGGTGATCGCGGTGGCCGAGCGCGCTGTGCTGGCGCGACTCGATTATGACTTTCCGCGGCTCAAGGCGCTGATGCTCGAGCACGACCTCACGACGCTACAGCTGGTCTGGCAACAAGACCGCACCACCTTCCATTCGCGCAATCCGTTTCCGGTGGGCGGGGTGGTCGAGGATCCGGCGACCGGCGCCGCCGCGGCGGCCTTCGGTGGGTACCTGCGAGAGCTCGGCCGGGTGACACCGCCGGCCGACGTGAGGATCCGCCAGGGGGAAGACATGGGTCGGCCGAGCACGCTCTTCGTACATATCCCGACCAGCGGCGGTATCGCGGTCACGGGGGCCGCGATTGCGATGGCGTCGGACG
>JBCCGX010000252.1:0-10460 GCA_039029035.1 Acidobacteriota bacterium
AGCGACGATCGACAGCCCTCTGGAAGAGGCGATCCGCCACGAGAACACCCAGATGGTGCAGCTGTTTCTCGAGTCGGGCGCGCGAGTGCCTGCGGGGGCCCGCGGCCAGGAGCTCTTTCAACTGGCGCAGCGTGGTAGCCGAGCGCGCGAGCTCAGCGGCGTGCTGATCGATCAGGGGAGCGGTAATCCCGACCTCTGCCTGGCTGCGGCCACCGATCAGGCGCGGCTCGAGTCGATCGAGTACTGTCTGAACCGTGGCGCCAATGTGCGGGCCCTAGCGGACGATCTCAACATTCTGAGCGTCGTGCTCCAGGGTGATCGGCCGGAGCTGGTGCGTCAAGTCCTCGATGTCGGCCTGGAGGACCGGGTCATTGCCGGGGCCCTGGCCGAGTCGATTGCCGTCGGTGATGCCGACCTGGTGCGACAAGGCATCGGCGGCGGCGCCGTGCCCGAGTATTCGCATATCGAATCGGCGATCGAGAACGGCTATCCCGAGATCGGCCTCTACCTCCTCGACCAGACTCCGCCGACCGATCCGACCGTCTTGGAAGGCGGTGATGCCGGGGCATTGATCCAGCAAGCGAAGGATCGGGGTTTCAACGAGCTGGCCGCGACGCTGCGGCGCAAGAGCGGCTTGTCGTTCTGGAGCCTGAGCGGCGGCCTGCTGCCCAAGATCGCACTGGCGGTCGTGGCGGCTGTGCTGCTCTTCTGGTTGGCCTCCCTGATCCGGGGGTTGAGCAAGTCCGGTTCGAAGTCGGCTATACAACCTCGAGAGGCGTCGACCCCTCGGCACTCACCCGCCCGTCCATCACCGAAGACTTCATCCACCCATCCCTCGGCGATCTCGCCGGCAGAGCTAGCGGCGGCCGCAGGAGAACCGAGCCCTTCGCCGCTGAGCGAGGGACCACCGGGAGCGGCTCCTCCGGCCGGGGCGACGATGCCGGCGACCCGTGCTGTACCCCCGGAGCCCCCGCCGGTGGCAGCTCCCGAGCCTGTTGCACCTGGGCCTGTTGCACCGCCGGCAACCGACCTGCCCGCGACCCCTCCGCCAAGGGCGGCTGAAGCGCTAGCGCCTGCGGCGCCCGCTGCCGCGCCCGCGCCTCCCACTCCGGCCGCGACTTCGGCGCCAGCGCTTGGTGGACCCCCGGCGCCAACGGCGGCTCCGGGCGGCACGCCGCAAGGTCCCCAGGCCAACTTCCAGACCGTCCAGCTCAGCGCTGCAGCCCTCGATGATCTCCAACGTCAGGCAGCAGCGAAGGCGCACGGCGAGCACGTTGCTCCGCCACGGTTGGAGACGCCAGCCGAGACACCCACGGTGGAGCAGCCAGCGGCACCCGTCACGTCGGCCCCTGCTCCCGTTGCGGCGCCGCCGGTCGCGCCAGCGGCGGCAGCCCCCGCGTCGTCACCTCCAGCTCCCGCAGGTAGCTGGCAAGTCGCTCCCGAGCCGGTCGCTGGCGGCGGGGATCCCGCCGGAGCCTCCGGTTCATCGGTCGTCGTTTCGACTCAGACGGAGGCGACCTTCGAGCTGCACATGCCCGAGGTGGATCTGACCCGGCAGGCCGAGACCGTCTTTGCCGGCGCCCGGCAGGCGGCTGTCGGGGCAGCCTCGGCCTCTGCCGACGAGCAGCGTCAGGTGGTACTGGTGACACCGGCCCGGGTGACGATGCTCTATCCATGCCCCGCGCCAGGATCCGTTCCGGCCGCCGAGCTTGCGGCTGCCGAGAGGATTCTGCCCTCCAGTACCGCACGCAATGTGGCTGTGATCGCATTCAGCGACCTCGAGGCCGCGGGCAGTGATCTGGCCAGCGCAATTCCTTTCTTGGGCCTGTTGCGAGATTTCGGCTACCTGGGTCATGCGGTGTGGATCTTCGAGGGCCACGTTTCGGCCATGGCTGCAGGCTGTCAGGAGGCTGACGTCTTGATCGTCGATGACGGGATGATGCGCTACCTACCTGGCAACTGGCGCAGTGTCGCCTCGAGGGTCATGCGCGGTTCGGCGATCTTCGTTTTCGAGCGTAAGACCGGAGCTCTACGCCGGCTGAATGACTCGATTCGATAGCGTGCTTCTCGGCGGTACGCTGACGGTGGCGGCGCTTGTCGCGGTGGCACTGATGCCGCCGCTCGCCGCTGCGTCGGGCGTGTCGGGGGACCAGCCGCTGGAGATCGGTGTGCCGGTTGCGGCCGAGCTGGGCGCCGGTCAGAGTCATGTCTACATCGCTGACTTGACCGCCGGGGCCTGGTCATGGACGGTGGAGCAGCAGGATGTCGATGTCGAGATCGAGATTGCCACCGCCGAGGGCGAGAATCTCGGCGTGGTCGATAGTCCCCTCGACCGCCGTGGGATCGAGAGATTCGTCGTCGTCGCCGAGGCTCGAAGCTACCGGGCGACGGTGCGGGCGCGCGAGCCGGTGGCGCCGCCAGGACGTTACGAGATCCGTGTGGCCGCACAGCCTCGCCAGACGGCGGAGGATCGTCGGCGCCTGGCGGCGCTGCGCGCCTCTTTCGAAGCCGGCAAGCACTACGCCCAAGGGACGACCGTCGGGCGTCGCCTCGCGGCCGAGCACTACGAGGCGGCGGCAGACCATTGGCGGTCGGTCGGCGAGGTGGCGGGGGAGGCACGCGCCACCTACTGCTTGGCGGTTCTCCTACGGCTCCTCGACGAGAATGCTCGCGCCCTCGCCGTAAGCCGCCAGGCATGGCGGCTGTGGCAGAGCCTGGACGAGCCCTTTTGGGCCGCCAATAGTCTGACCGAGATGGGTTTGAATCAATGGCTGGTGGGCGATGGCGAGGCTGCGGCGGAGCTCTTCGGCCAGGCGCTCGAGATCCATCGCCGACTCGGCGAGCCCTTCGGAGAAGGGGTGGCGCGGAGCAATCTCTGCTTGCTGCACCTGACCCGCGGCGAGTTGCGCCCCGGGCTCGATTGTTACCTCCGCGCTCTGCCCCTGCTCCAGGGAGCGCAGGCGGCGGAGCCGGAGGCGACGGCACGATCCAACGTCGGTCGGGTCTACAACCTTCTGGGCGAGCCGGAGGCGGCGCGCGAGCAGTACGACGCGGCGCTGGCCTTGATGCGCTCGATCGGCGACCTGAAGGGCGAAGCGCGGACGCTGAACAACCTCGGTGTCTTGCTGCGGTCGATGGGGCAGCCGCAGGACGCGTTGGCGCACTACACGCAGGCGCTCGACGTCTTCCTGCGGCTCGAAGATCGGCGTTGGCAGGCCCGTGTGCTCAACAACATCGGCCTGGTCTATCTCGGCCTGGGCGAGCCGCAGCGGGCGATCAGCCACTTACGGCAGGCCTTGGCGTTGCGGCGCGAGCTCGGTGACGGCAAAGGGGAGGCAACGACGCTGTCGAACCTCGGTCTGGCGCACAGTCGATCAGGCGAGGACCAAGAGGCCCTGGATCTGCAGCGCCAAGCCCTGGCATTGCGTCGCGCTTCGAACGATCGTCGCGGCGAGGCGGTGGTGCTCCATCGGCTGGGCCAGGTCGAGGCGGCGACGGGCGATGCGGCAGCCGCCTCGGCGACCTTCGAGCAGGCGCTCGAGATCTTGCGCACGCTGGCCGATCGTTCGACCCAGGCGATCGTTCTGCGCCGCCTGGGGGAGGCGCGGTTGACCTTGGGACAGAGTGAAGCGGGCCTGGAGAACCTGGGCCAGGCCTTGGCGATGGCCCGTGCGGCCGGGCATCAGTCGAGCGAGGCCGAAACGCTCTACGCCCTGGCGCGGGCCGAGCATCGGCAAGGCCGTTTCGCTGCCAGTCGGGAGTCGATCGAGGCGGCGCTCGAGATCGTCGAGACCCTGCGGACGCGGATTTCCAGTCCGGAGCTCCGAGCCGCCTATTCGAGCATGCAGCATCGGGCCTACGAGCTACAGATCGATTTGTTGATGGGGGACGATCAGCCGGCGTCGTCGCCGGATCCGGCCGCCGCCTTCCTGGCCGCCGAGCGTGCCCGCGCCCGGAGTTTGCTCGAGATGTTGAACGAGAGCGGCGCCGACATTCGACGTGGCGTCGACCGGCAACTCCTGGCGCAGCGCAACGCCTTGCTCCGACGGCTGAGTGCCAAGGCCGAGATCGCTCTCGAGAAAGGCGCGCCGGCGGCTGAGCAGCAGGCGATCCTGCGCCAGCTCGATACGGTCGAGGCTCGCATCCGGCAGACCAGCCCGGGCTATTCGGCCCTGACCCAGCCAGTGGCGCTGGACGTCGCGGGGGCCATGGGCTTGCTCGATGCCGACACCGTCCTGCTGAGCTTCTCGCTGGGTGAGGCGCGCAGCTTTGTCTGGGCTCTCGATATCGAGGGCTGGCGCAGCTTCGAGCTCACTGGCCGGGGCGAGATCGAGCGCGCGGTGCGCCGGTTCCATGATCAGTTGAGCCGATTCGATGTTGCGGCGCGCCGCGATCAGGCGCGGTCGGCCGACGAGCTCAGTCGTTTGTTGCTGCGACCGATCGCCGATGTCTTGCAGCGCCGGCGTCTGGCGATCATTGCGGACGGCGCCTTGCACTATCTGCCCTTCGGAGCCCTGCCGCTGCCGGTTGCCGAGGGGCCGGGCTCGAGCCGTGGCGCAGCGGTCCTCGAGCAGCACGAAGTGGTGTATCTACCCTCTGCCTCGACTTTGGCAGCGCAGCGTCGGCTGGTTGCCGGCCGCCATCCGGCAACGCGTCAGTTGGCGATCTTCGCCGATCCGGTCTTCGCGCGACATGACGCACGGGTCGGTCGCTCGGCGGCAGCGGCTGGCAAGCCCAGGGTGGCGAACGTTGCGCCGACCCACGGCTTCGCGACACGCGGTGGCAAGACGACACCGGGATCGTTCTCCGGGGAGATGCCGACGGCCACCTTCGAGCGCCTGCCCGCGACCCGTCGCGAGGCGCAGGCGATCCTCGAGCTCGCCCCGCCGGGGGACGTCTTGAAGGCCTTCGATTTCGACGCCAGTCGCGAGCAAGTCCTGACGGCTGGCCTCGGGGACTACCGGATTCTTCACTTCGCTACCCACGGCGTTTTCGATGGCGACCACCCGATGTCCTCGAGTCTCGCCCTGTCTCTGGTGGAGGCGAGTGGTCGGCCGCAGCCAGGGCTGCTCGGACTGCAAGACATCTACAATCTGGATCTTGCCGCCGAGCTGGTCGTCCTCAGCGGATGCCGCACGGCCTTGGGACGCGAGATGCGGGGCGAAGGGCTGGTGGGTCTGGCGCGCGGATTTCTCTATGCCGGTACGCCGCGTCTCGTCGCCAGTCTCTGGCAAGTGGAAGATCGAGCGACAGCGGAGCTGATGCAGCGCTTCTACCGGGGCCTGTGGCGCGAGTCCCTGCCGCCCGCCGCGGCGTTGCGCCAGGCCCAGCTGTCGATTCGTCAGGAGCGCCGCTGGCGCGATCCCTACTTTTGGGCCGGCTTCGTTCTGATCGGTGACTGGACGTGATCTGCCATCGGTCTGCGATAGGTTGGCTTCTGATCCCACTAGCGAGGTGTGAGGGGGCCTCGTAAGGCCGAAGGCCAGGCGACTCGATCATCAAAGGAGACGACGATGCAGAACGACATTCCGATCACCCCGACAACCAACGTTGGCCAGTTCCTCGGCGCCTATAAGCTGAAGTGGGGTAACGGTGGGATCGGTGCCTTGCAAGCGGGCTACAAGGTCTACATCGGCACTGGCGACCACTTCGCGCCGCCGCCGCGGCTGGTGGATGTAGGCGACGGTACCTATGCGACGCAGGTCGGGGTGTCGATCTTCAGTGTGGGGCAGGACGGCGCCGAGGCGCTGCTCCTGCCGCAACAGGATGCTGCCTGGTTCACCTACCAGGAGGGCACTTTGGTTTTTTCCGGCGAGATCGAGTTCCAGGGCCGGCTGCAGCCACTCTGGATGCAGATCTCGCTGTTCGAGGTACCCTTCCCGGACGAGCCGTACAAGGGGATTCACTTCATGGTCACCGGAGGTGATCCGGAGCAGGTCGGAGCCTGGGGCGCTGACGACGATTCCGATGACTGATCGGCCGCGGAGCCAGGCGCGAATCGGGTAGAATTAGAGGCCCCTGGCTACTCTTGCGACCCAAGCCCGCACCGGCACCGACCCGATCGAACTGGTTGCCCGCATCCAGGCCGGCGACGTGCGTGCCGAGGCCGAGCTGGTGGAGCGCTACGGTCGCGGTGTGGCGATCATCCTCGAGCGCCACACCTCCGGCCGTCCGGAGGCGGAGGACCTCTACCAGGACACCTTCCGGCTGGTGCTCGAGAAGCTGCGTCGCGGCGAGCTGCGTGAGCCGGCCAAGCTGCCCGGCTTCCTGAGCCGGGTGGCGCGCAACCTGGCGATCGAGTTCTATCGCAAAGCAGCGCGGCGCAAGACCGAGCCCGATTCCGACGCCGTCAGCGAGACCGTCGCCGCCGGTGCCAGCCCCTTGGGTCGCCTGGTCGACCACGAGCATGCTGCCCTGGTGCGGCAAGCCATCGGGGAGCTGCGCAACGACCGCGATCGCCAGATCCTGCTGCGCTTCTACATCGCCGAGGAAGACAAAGAGCGCATCTCGGCCGACTACGATCTCACAGCCCTGCAGTTCAACCGGGTGCTGCACCGCGCCCGCCAGCGCTACAAGGCGCTCTTCCAGGAGCGCCACGGTACGGTCGCTCTGTGGACCGCGACCCTACTTTGGGGTGCGATTCTCGGTCTCCTCGTCCCACTGAGTAGATGGAGAGGGGGGTGATGGTCATGGATCACGAGACAATCGCCGCACGCGGCTGGATCGAGCTTTACCACCAGGGGCGCCTGGCGCCGGAAGACGAAGTGCGCTTCGAGGCTCACTTCATCGAGTGCCCGCAGTGTATGGAACAGCTCGAGCTGGCGCGCGGCTTCGAGCGCGGACTCAAGACCATGGTGGCCGAAGACGCGACCCGCGCCACCACTCTGGGCGTCTTGGCCTGGCTCACCCAGCGCAGCCGCGGCGTGCAACTCGGGGCTTTGCTCAGTGCCGTCCTGGTCGTCGCCGGCTTGCCCTATCTCTGGTTCCAGGCCGAGACCCGTGAGCTCCGAGCCCGTGTCACCTCGGCTTCGGCCGGGATCGCGGTCAATACGCCCGTCTTCCTCTTGCGCACGGTGCGGAGCGGCCCGGACCGGGGCGACGGGCCAGGGGCGATCGTCGATCTCTCGTCCAGCGCTGATCGGTCGACTCCGGACCGCCTGTCTCTGGCGGTCGATGTCGGCGATGATCCCTCGATCGCGTCCTACCGGGCGACCCTATTGGGGGCCGGGGCCGGAACCGGGGGTGAACCCCTGTGGCAGGCTGAAGAGCTGCGGCCCAACGACCTCGAGACGCTGCTGGTCACCTTCCCATCGAGCTTCTTCGCAGGCGGTGACTATCGACTCGTGATCGCCGGCGTGCGCGACGACGGCTCCGTGGTCGATCTCGGTGCCTACCCGTTCCGCGTTGCCGGCCCCTGACGCTCGCTACCCCCACTCCCCTGAAGGTCGATCCCAGGGCATTGCCTTGTTTGGGTGACTAAGTCACTGACCGCCAGGTCGGCGGCTGGCAGGATTCCTCTCGTTCGAGGTTGCAAACCCCAACGGACCCGAAGAGAGGAGAGTAGCCATGGCGATCGACGTGGGCGAGATTCGCAACAAGATCAAGGAGATCATTGCCGAAGTCACCAGCTTGGATCCGGGCGAGATTGCCGACGGCGCTTCGTTCGTCGAGGACCTGCAACTCGACTCGCTGTCGCTGCTCCAGATCGGCGTGGATGTGGACTACGAGTTCAAGCTCGACGTGCCAGAGGAGAGGTTGCAGGAGCTGCGGACCTTGCAGGAATCGGTGGATCTGGTCGTCACCACCCTCGGCCCTCGATCGCCGGCTGCCGTGCCGGCCTGAGCTCTGCCATGCGCCGTTCGGAAGACGTTGCCGATCGCGGGAGCCGGGCAGGGGTCTTGGGTCGCCGAGGCACCCAGAGGCGCCCGTTCAAAGGGCTGCGCACAAGAGAGCCGTGCACGGCCTACGATGTGGTCGTGATCGGCGCCGGTATCGGCGGCCTGTTCTGTGCCGCCAAGCTGGCCAAGGAGGGCCTGCGGGTCCTGCTGGTCGAGCGGCACTACATGGTGGGCGGCTACTGCAGTACCTTCCGGCGCCGAGGTTATGTCTTCGACGCGGCGACAACCTTCTATCCGTTGCTGGGTAATCCTTCGACCCTCACCGGCAAGCTGCTGACCGAGCTCGGTATCGAGACCCGTTGGGCGAAGATGGATCCGGTCGATGCCTTCCACTTCCCCGATGGCACGCGCTTCACCGTGCCGGCCGATTTCGACACCTATCGCGCCAAGCTCGATGCGAGCTTCCCGCGCCAGAAAGCGTCTCTCGAGCGCTTCTTTGCCGCGGTCCGCGAGACCTACCTCAAGGGACTGCTGTGCTACTTCAAGGGTGTCGACACAGCGCGCCTCGGGCCTTGGGCGGGATGGACGATGCGGCAGGCGCTCGACCATTTCTTCACCGATCGCAAGCTGAAGCTCCTCTTGACAGCCGACTGTGCGCACTGGGGCTCGCCGCCGAGCCGTACGTCCTTCGTTTTCGATTCGATGTTGCGGCTGTCGTACTTCCTCGGCAACTACTATCCGGAGGGCGGCTCCCAGGCTTTCGCCGACGAGCTCGCCCGTCGCTTCGAGCAGCTCGGCGGCCACATCCTCATGGCGACGGAGGCGGAGCGCATCCTGGTGCGCCGGGGCCGGGTCTGTGGCGTGCGGCTGCGCACCACCCGTGGGCGCCTGGCCGGCGGCCGCCGGATCGGTGCTGGCGCCGTCGTCTCCAACGCCGACCTGAAGCTGACCTACGGCAAGCTCCTCGATGCACGCTGGGTGGCGCCCGAACTGTTGGACTCTCTCGCAACGATGCGGTCGAGCTACCCGTGCTTCTTGTCGCACATCGGCCTGCAAGGTGTCGCCCCCGAGAGCCTCGAACGAGTCCAGGGCTACCATTGGAAGGCCTGGGATCCGGACCGGGTGGGGCAAGGGGGCCTGCTGTGTAAAGTCGTCGTTCCGACCCGATACGAGCCTCGCATGGCGCCACGTGGTGGCCAGATCGTCATGCTGCAGAAGGTGATCGAGATGGACTACCGTGCGGTCGACGATTGGGCGGCCCACAAGGCCGAAGTCGAGCGGCGAGTCACCGACCACCTGGAAGGCCTGCTACCCGGGATCCGTGACCGGATCGTCGTGCAAACCAGTGCTTCGGCCCACACGTCGTGGCGCTTCACCGCCAACGAAGCCGGCGCCATGCTCGGCTGGGAGATGTCGCCGGATCAACTGGGCGAGAGGCGACCGGCCAACCACGGTCCGGTCGACGGTCTGCACCTGGTAGGCCATTGGGTACGCCCGGGCGGCGGCATCACTCCGGTGATCGTCTCGGCCATGCAGGTGGCCGAAACCCTCGTGCGGGCGCGCCCACCGGAGAGAGCCGAGGCCCTGTTGGCGGCGTTGGCGCCGGCGAGCGGACTCCGTAGGCTATCTATATGATCCAATCCGAAGCGATCAGAAACCTTACGGACGGATATTGGTTCGAATGGGTACTTATTAGACACTGTATGGCTGATCATTGGATCCAATGAAGTGTGTTGTAGATTCTTATGGTAGCTCATTGGTACCAATGTTGTGATATTTGGAATGTGATAACACCTCATTGGTCCTAATGGGTTGTTATCGTAAGTCCGCACGCCGGCCAATGAGACAAATATAGGCCTATCAGAGTTGTGTCAGCTAGCGATTGGAACCAATGAGCTGCGATCACTGATGTGTCGGCGAGGTGACCGTCGGTTTGAGGGAACGGCTGGAAGCACTCCAGTCGATTCAGAGCGAGCTGAGAGTCAGGCCCTAACAGGTTGAGGTGCCTGCGCCCGGTGCGATTTTCGATCCCTCCCAAGTTCTCTGCGGGCGTACAGCTGACGGCCGCCAGCTGCAGGATGGTGAGACAATCGAGTCGTGGTTCGGCAGGACTCCATCTGAGTAAGACAACTTCAGGAGGAACCCCATGACGCATCGAGTCCCGCAGGCAGAGCTCAGTCCGGAGGTCTTGCGGACGTTCCCACTACTCGCCACGGCCAGTGACGAGGTTCTCGAGAACCTGCACCAGGCCGGGATGCAGGTGGAGGTCCCAGCCCAGCGTTTGATGTATGTCCCGGGCGAGCCGTGCATGGGCTTCCCACTGGTGTTGAGTGGTCGCGCTCGGGTGTACACGGTGGGGGAGAATGGCCGTGAGATTACCCTCTATCGGCTGTGTGCCGGAGAGACTTGTGTGCTGGCGGTCGCTTGCATCCTGAGCCGCCGCATGTTGCCGGCCTACATCGTTGCCGAGACTAGCGGCGCGGTGCTTTTGGTGCCGCCGGAGACTTTTCGCGGTTGGTTCGAGCAGGTGCCATTCTGGAGGACGTTCGTCTTCTCGCTGCTGGCGGAGCGTTTGGCGAATGTGATCGCCATCACCAACGACGCCCTCTTCGGCCGGCTGGA
>JBCCGX010000253.1:0-10456 GCA_039029035.1 Acidobacteriota bacterium
GGTCCGAAAGCAGTAGTTCATTGAATATTCAGGAGAGTTAGCTCTAATATTCGTGTCAGTCTGGCCAGCTCGCAAGATACCTAAGCCATCAGCCAGGGACAGGTACGCCCCAAGAGACTCGCCCTCTCACCAATTTAAGCCCAATAAAACGAATATAATCTTGCGAAAACAGGGCCGATAAACAACTACAACCTTTTAAAACATCCGTTGACTTCAGGCGACCTCGGCCAGGCAAAACCGCAGCTGACGCGCCAGCCCACGAACACACGGTTCGCGCATCATACTGAAGTGATCTCCGGCCACCCGCTTGAGGACGAGGCCGCGCAGAGCCAGCTGCGCCCACCGCTCGTGTCCATCGACTGCCCGACTCGAGACCCGAGTGCCGGGTACGAAAAGGCTGATCGACCCGGCAAAACGGGCGGGAGCGTATTTTTCCATCGCTCGCACATTGTGTTCGAAGAGCCGGAAAGCGGCGCGGATCCGGGCCGAGTCCGATTCGGGCGGCCACAGGCCCGCTGCGACGACGGCCCGTTCGATGTGAGACAAAGCTGTTTCCAACGAAATACCGAGCAGATCGTCCGGCGACAAGGACCAGCCCTCAGCCAAGCCGAGGACGCGAGCGAAGCGGTGTAGGCTCTTGGCTCGCAGATCGCTCTCGGCCAGCTTCGGTGCACTCGGCAAGGACGAGTCGAACAAGGCGAGCAAGGCGACATCCTCGCCCGCTGCACGCAGCCGACAAGCCATCTCATACGCGACCAGCCCTCCCATCGACCACCCGCCGAGCCGGTAAGGGCCGTTCGGCTGGACCTGCCGGATAGCCGAGCAATAGGCCGCGGCCATCGCTGGGATGTCGGCGCCGAACGCCTCGCCCTCCTCCGCTGCCCCGGCCTCGCCGGGTCGGCATTCGAGGGCATAGAACGGCTGGTCCGCCCCCAGATGGCGGCATAGGTCCGCATAACACAAGACATGCCCACCACCGGGGTGGACACAGAAGAACGGCGGTCGATCGCCTTCCACCCGCAGGCCGACGAGAGGCGTCGAATCCTGGCCTGACTCGGCTGGCTCGATGAGCTCCGCAGCTAACTCGGCCACCGTCGGCCGACGGAAGAGCGTCGCCAGGGGCAACTGGCGGCCGAAGCGATGCTCGAGACCGGCCATCAAACGGACCGCCAGCAGCGAATGACCGCCGACGGCGAAGAAATCGTCGTCCGCCGCCACGTCGCGTCGGTCGAGGACCTCGGCAAAAATCTCAGCAATCGCTTCCTCGACCGCGCCTCGAGGGGGCTGACGAGTCCCTTCGGGCTCGGCGGCCGCGGGATCGAGCCGGGCCAAGGCGAGCCGATCGAGCTTGCCGCTGGCGGTCAGCGGCAGCTCGTTTTCCGACACGACCCGCCACCTGGCCGGGATCAAGGGGGCTGGCAGGCGCTCGCACAGCCAGCGGTGCAACTCGTCGGACGTCACCGAGGTGGAACGGCGCGGGACGCAGTAAGCCACCAAGCGCCGCGTCGCGGCGTCCCCGGCCTCGCTCACAACGATGACGGCGCGGCGAAGCTTCGGATGACGGTCGAGCACCTGCTCGATCTCAGCCGGCTCGAGGCGGAAGCCGCGGATCTTGACCTGCTGGTCGATCCGCCCGAGGCAGGTGAGCGTGCCGTCTCCCTGGTAGCGCCCCAGATCGCCGGTGAGATAGCAGCGCCCTCCGAGTTGGCCGCCATAGTCCTCGGGGACGAACTTCTCCGCCGTCCGTCCGGGACGCCGCCAGTAGCCACGCGCCAACGAGGCGCCACCGATGGCGATCTGCCCCACAACTCCAGTGGGCACCGGCCAGAGGTCGCGGCTGAGGAGCGTCGAGCGACTGCCGGCAATCGGTCGACCGATCGCTGGCGCGACCGACCAGTCCTCGGCGGCGCCCCGCAGGACCAACGCCGTCACCACATGGGTCTCCGAAGGGCCATATTGGTTGGTCAAGCTCGGCCGGTTCGGTCCGCCGAAGAAGCGCCGCAACGCCCGGTGGATCCGCAGCGGCTCCCCGGCGGTGATCACCTCACGCAGGGTCGCCGGAGGTCCTCCTTCCATCGATGCCAGCTCGGCCACCTGCTCCAGAGCAACGAAAGGAAGAAACCAGCGTTCGACCCGCTGGCGTCGCACGCGCCGCAGCACCGCCTGGAGATCCCGCCGCTCGGCCGTCGGCAATAGAACCAGCGTGCCGCCGGAGCACCAGGTAGACGCCATTTCCTGGACGGAGACGTCAAAGCTCAGAGCAGCGAATTGCAGCGCCCGTCGGCCGACGACGAAATCGCGCTCCGCCAGCTGCCAGCTGATCAGTTGATCGAGGGCGCCGCGCCGCATGAGGACACCCTTCGGTCGCCCAGTCGAGCCCGACGTGTAGATCAGATAAGCCGGGCTCTCAGCAGACGTCTGCGGTCGAGATCCATGCCGCCACCCTGGGTCAGGGCTGACTGGGGCCACCGGATCCTGAGCCCGGCCAGCCTCATCCAGTCGGATGAGAGAGGCCGGAGCGTTCGGCAGACGAAGGGCGGATCGCTCATCGGTTAGGATCAGTCTCGCCCGTGAATCCTCGAGGATCCACTCGAGGCGGCGTTGCGGGTCGCCAGGGTCCAAAGGCACATAGAAGGCGCCCGCCTCGAGCACCGCCAACACCGCGATCGCCATCGCCGGCGTCCGCTCCAGGGCTAGCGCCACGCCGCTCTCCGGACCGACGCCCAGGCGCAGCAGCTGCGCCGCCAGAAGCGAGCTGCGGCGCGCTAACTCGGCATAGCTGAGACAAGCGGGCGCTAGCTCGACCGCGATGGTATCGGGACACGTAGCAGCCTGAGCCATGCAACGCGCCAAGAAGCTCGTCGGCGGCTGCGGACTCGTCAACGCCCACTCCCTCAGCAGTTGGTGGCGCTGCGCCGGTGAGAGCACCGGCAAGGCTTCGATCTCCGCCTCGAAGCCTTCATCGAGGGCCTCCAGAATCATCTCGAAGTGCTGCGCCTGGCGCTCGACCGTGACTCGATCGAAGAGATCGGTGTTGTAGATCACGCGGCCGTGGAGCTCACGACCGCCCACACCGGCCGGTTCTTCCCAGAGATGCCATTCGATGTCGAAACGCACCACCTTTTGGGGCGGCTCGATAGACGAGCAGTTCAATCCCTGTAGGTCGATCGCCGACCCTGGGGCGTTCTGCAGGGTGAACAGAATCTGTGCCAGAGGCTGGCGGCTCAGATCGCGCTCCGGCGCCAGATGCGCCACCAGTTGCTCGAACGGCAAATCTTGGTGAGTGAAGGCGTCGAGAGCGACGGTTCGGACACGCTGCAAGAGCTCCGGAAAGTGGAGGCTGACCGGAAAGTCCTCTCGCTGCGGCGGTGAGAGATCGAACCGCAGAACCTGGGTGTTGACGAAGAAGCCGATCAGCGCCTCGATGTCCCTTCGATGGCGGCCGGCGATCGGCGAGGCGAGCGCCAGATCCCGTTGGCCGGTATGGCGGTGCAGTAGGACCCCGAAGGTGGCGAGTAGCACCATGAAAAGGGACGCCCCTGCTTCGCTGCCACGCGCCGCCAGCGCCGCGGCCGTCCGACGCGTGACCCGCCACGGCACCGCGGCGCCGCAGAAGGTCTGTACCGGCGGCCGCGGTCGGTCCGTTGGCAACCGTACGGGCTGCAGCCCGGTGAGATGGGTCTGCCAATAGGCGAGCTGCCGTTCCAAGACCGTGCCGCGCAACCATCGGCGTTGCCACACCGCATAATCGGCATAGTGGATAGGCAGAGCCGCTAGCGGCGACGGCGCACGACGCGCAAAAGCATCGTAGAGCACACCGAGCTCGCGTTGGAAGACGCCGGTCGACCAGGCGTCCGAAACGATATGGTGCACCGTCCGCAGCAGCCAATGATCGCCGCGATCGAGCCGCAACAACGTCATCCGTAGCAGCGGGCGGTGGCGCAGGTCGAACGGGCGCGCAGCCTCGACCTCCGCCAAACGCAGGGCCTCGGCGCGGCGCGCGCCGGTCGGTAGGCGGCGCAAATCGACGACCCGCCAGCCAAGCAGGACTCTGTCGGCCACCACCTGCCGCACCCGACCCCGCACGCTGGCGAAACGCGTGCGGAGGGATGCATGGCGACCCACGATCGCCTCCAGTGCCCGCCGCAGAGCCGCCTCATCCAGGCATCCTCGCAGCCGCACGGCCGTCGCGACGTTATAGATCGCACGGTTGGGCTCCAAACGATCGAGAAACCACAGCCGCTCCTGGGCGAACGAGAGAGGGTAGCCTTCGTGACGCCGAGAGCGCCGGCGCTCGATCGCCTTGATCGGTGGCGCCTGCTCGACACCAAGAGCCAGCTCGGCCGCCACCCGGCGAGCGAGGGCCGCGAGGGTCGGGGCTTCGAACAGGGCACGCACCGGCAGCTCGGCGCCGAGGGCGCGACGGATCCGTGACACCACCTGGGTCGCCAGAAGCGAGTGGCCGCCGAGGGCGAAGAAGTCGTCGTCCGGCGCCACTGTGTCAACCCGCAATATCTGCTGCCAGATCGCTGCTAGGCCGTCTTCGATCGGCGTTCGCGGCACCAGTGGCCCCAGGACCCGGGCTTGGTTCGGTTCCCGTCGCGCCAGCGCCCCACGGTCGACCTTGCCGCGGGCGGTGCGTGGCAGCTCGTCGAGGCGGTGGATCTCTGCTGGGATCATGAATCCCGGTAGGCGTCGCCTGAGGGTTTGTCGCCAAGCCCGGGCGTCCGCCTCGACTGCCGGGTCGCTGGCCACCCAGCCGATGAGGCGTCGATCTTCTGATCGGGCTCCACCGCCGGGCTCAGCGATCGAGCCTACCGTCACCGCCGCGGCTCGTACGGCCGGCAGCTCGAGCAGGGCCCGTTCGACCTCCCCTAGCTCGATCCGGAAGCCGCGAATCTTCACCTGCGTATCCTGTCGTCCCAGGTACTCGATCGCTCCGTCAGCGCGGACGCACCCCAGATCGCCACTCAGATAGAGCCGGCCGCCCGGGGATCGAGCCCAGGACGACGGGACGAAACGCCCAGCGGTCCGCCGTGGCCGGCCGAGGTAGCCCCGCGCCAGGCCGATTCCACCGATCGCGAGCTCTCCCGTCACGCCCAAAGGCACGGGGGTTAGGGAGCGATCGACGAGGACGATCGACGTCCCCGCAATCGGCCGACCGATCGGGACCGGCTCTTCCTTCAGTCTGTCGCAGCGCCAGAAAGTGACGTCGATCGACGCTTCGGTGGGGCCGTATTGGTTGTCGATCTCGACCGCGGGCATTGCTGCTCGGAGTCGATCGCACAGACCCTGCGTCAACGCTTCGCCACCACAGAAGACCCGTCGCAGAGCGGTGCCTCGGCCGAAGCTCGGTAGCCCCAGCAGAGCGCTTAGTACCGAAGGCACAAAGTGCGCCACCGTCACGCGTGAACGGCTGATGAGCTGGCTCAAGCGCTCGAGGTCTGCGGTTTCACCCGGCGTCGGAAGCTCCACCCGCGCCCCTGCCACGAGAGGCGCCAAGAGCTCCCACTGCGCGAAATCGAAACTTGGCGACGCCAGTTGCAGCACGGCGTCGGTCGATCTGAGGGGATACTGTCGCTGTCCCCACTGAATCCGATTGATTAATCCCTCACGAGTGGTCATGACACCACGGGGCTGCCCGGTCGAGCCTGAGGTGTAGACCACCGCGGCAAGGGATGTCCCTTCGTTCTGTGGTGCGGTGTCCCTTTCCGGCAAGGCCGTGTGCCAGTCACGGCCCAGTCGCAGCGTGCGGGCGGCCCCCATGCGCTCCGGCGCGGCCGAGGCCTCGGGTGACTCTCCGACAACGATCAGGCTGGCACCGGCGTCGGTAAGCAACCGACGCTGGCGCCGCGTCGGATCTTGCGGATCGAGCGTCAGGTAGGCACCGCCGGCGCGCAGCACGGCGAGCGTGGTGATCACCCATTCGATCGAGCGCGAGAGGAGGATCGCCACGACGGACTGTGCCCCAACGCCTTCTCCGCGCAAGCGACCGGTCAGACGCCCGCTGAGCTCGCCCAGTGCAGCGTAGGAGAGCGCTTCCCCGGTACCGCCACAAAGCACCGCGATCGCCTCTGGGGTGCGACTCACCTGAGTCTTGAAGAGGTCGAGAAGTGAGGGCGGCGGTGCACCCACGGTCGACGTATCGTTCCATTCGCGCAAGATCTGATGACGCTCAGCGCGGCTCAGCAAAGGCAAGGTGCCAAGCGGCTGATCGGGGCCATCGACTCCAGCGCCCACCAACCGCACGAACTGCTCCGCCAGACGAGCGACGGTCGATGCATCGAACAGCGCCGTGCTGTAGAGCAGCAGGCCGCAGAGCTCGTCGCCCTCTTCCCACAAATGCAGCACCAGGTCGAAACGCACCGAGTGGATCGCCGGCGTCTCGGTGCGCAGACGGAGCCGCGGCAGATCGAAATGCGGCAGCGGCCCCCGCAGGTTGAACACCACCTGAAAGAGTGGATTGCGACTGAGATCGCGCGCGGGTTGCAGCGCCGCGACCAACCTCTCGAACGGCAGCTCCTGGTGGGCCAACGCCTCGAGTACCGTGCGTCGCACCTGGGCCACGAGCCCCTGCCAGCTGGTGGCGCTGGGGACATCGGCCACCAGGACGAGATTGTTGACGAAGAAGCCCAGCGCCTCGTCGGTATCGGCCTGAAGCCGGTTGGACGCCGGCGAGCCTACCGCCACCCGCCGCTGGCCGGTGACGCGCTGGAGAAGCGCCTGCCAGCCGGCCAACAGCGTCATGAAGAGAGAGGCGCGGCAATGGACACCAGAGGATCGCAGGGCCGACGTGAGCTCCGCTCCCAACCGCAGACTCTGGGCGGCACCGTGCGTCACCCGCAGCCCCTTCGGCGGGCGATCGTAGGGCAGCGCCAGTTTCTCGAGGCCGACCAATCGAGGCCTCCAGAAATCGAGCTCCGACGATCGCCGGTCGAGGGCGCGGCGCTGGCGCAGAGCATAGTCGACGTAGCGCTTGGGCACCGGGGTCAGTGACGGTGGCACGCTGTCGACTACGGCCTGGTACAAAACCCCGAGCTCGCGGGCCAAGATCTCTTGGGACCGCGCGTCCGTCACCGCATGGTGCTGGGTCAAGCACAACCGGTGTTCATGTGACGAGAGCTGTAGCAACAACACCCGCGTCAAGGCGGTTTCGGAGGCGACTCCGAACCCGGCTCGCCCGTGCTCATCGGCGAGCCGTCGAACGGTTCGCTGACGACTCGCTGGCGTGATGTGTGTCAGGTCGACGTGCGCCAACTGCGGTGACGCGTCGAGTCCGACGACCTGTAGGGCACGGCCGGCGAGGGTTCGCAAGCCGGTCCGCAGGCTCTCGTGACGGCGCGTAAGCTCGAGCCAGACGGCGCGCAGGATACCGACATCGAGAACGCCCGTGAGATGGAAGATAGACGGCACGTTGTGCGCCGGCAACGTCGCCCCACCGTCCGCCGTTTCGAGCTGCTCGAGAAACCACAGTCGCTCCTGAGCCAAAGAGGCGAGGGCGTGCAGGCGGCGGTGCCCGAGCCGCTCGATAACTTCGGCCTTGCGCGCTCGTAGCGCCCGCTTCGTCGACGAGTCGAGGGCTCCGGCACGGCCACGGTATCGGAGCTTGGGGCCTTCGGCCCACAGCTCGAAGCCCCGATCCAATAGCTCGACGATCAAACGATCGGATGAGCTCAAATTTCGCCCTCTTCGATCGCTTCTTCTTCGTCCTGCGGCGGCACCTCGATGCCAGAGACCGCGGTCCGTTTCTCGATCGCTGCCGCCAGCTCGGCGAGGGTCAGGGTGTCGAAGAAGTCGTCCAGGGCAAGGTCGACGCCTTCCTCGCGACGCAAGCGAGCGAGAAGCTGCACCGCAACCAGAGAGTGCCCGCCGAGTTGCAGGAAGTTATCGTCGACGCCAATCGGCTCGACACCGAGAACGTCCTGCCAGAGCAGTGCCAAGCGACTCTCCAGCGGCGTGCGTGGAGGTTTAGTTGGTTGCCGGCCGCCTCGGGGTTGGTCGACGCCCGTCGCGGAATCCCCATCAACGTCTGCCGTCGACCGGCGCACAAAGAACCGGCTGCGCTCGACCTCCGCCGGCCAGGGTGTCGGTGAAACAATGACCTCCGGTACCCCGGCACCGAGACATCGCAGGAAGGCCTGCCAACCCTCGTCCGGCCGAATGCCGGAGGCGAGGCGCTGGCGAACGATGCGCGACCGCTGCCCCACCGCCGCGAGCATGCCGACGTCACGCCACGGGCCCCACTGGATCGCGCTGACCGACGTTGCCGCGGGCATGGCGTTGTGTTGAGCAAAGGCGTCGAGAAAGGCGTTCGCGGCGGCGTAGGCGGCAAAGCCGTGGCCACCGATCGACGAGCTGGTGGATGAAAAGAGCAGCAGGAAATCGGGCGGCTCGTGGCGCAAAGCCGCCTCCAAGGCCCGGGAGCCAGCGACCTTGGGCGCCAAGGTGTCGGCGATGGTGGCCGCGGAATGGTCGGCGATGTCGCATTCGGGGCTGATCCCTGCGGCATGGATGACGCCATCGAGACGGCCGTACCGCTGACGAATGCGGTCGATGGCGGTCGCCACCTCTTCCGTGCTACCGACGTCCGCCTGCAAGTAGATCACCTCACCTGCGCGCTGCAAGGTTTGCCACCGCCGAGCCGCCTCGCTTGATCCACCCTCCCCTGCCCTCTTGTTCCCTGCCCCACTGCTCTCCGCTGCCGGATCGGGCACCGCCGAACGCCCCAAGACAGCTACCCGTAAGCGTCGCCGGAGCAACCGCAGCGCCAGTTCCCGGCCGATCCCGCCCAAACCGCCGGTGATCAGCACGACGCCGCCTTCGCGCAGCCAAGCCAGACCGCGACGCGGGTCGAGTCGAAGGGGCTGGCTGTCCGGCACCCAGCGCCGTCCGCCACGCAGGGCAACGACCGGCTCGGTCGACTGGCAAGTGAGCTCGGCTGCCAGCGCCGGGGCGAGCTGTGCCCGCTCGATCTCTGCCTCGTCGACATCGATCAAGCGGCAACGGACCCACGGATACTCTTGCGGGATGACGCGCACCACTCCGAGCAAGGCGGCTCGTTCCGGCACCAAGATCTCGTTGCCGGTAACACGACAGGTTCCGGTGACGACCACGTCGAACCGCAACGGACGCTTGGGGAATCGACGGGCCCAGGCTCCCGCCAGCAAGATCAGTCGCGTGGGCGCAGATGCCGAGCCCCCGTCTCTGGCATCGACAAAGTCGACGATCGCCTCGGGGACCTCCTCACGACTTTCAAGGTCAGCGAACAGGGTGTCCGCCTCCCTGACATCAGCGATCTCAGCGTTGTCGACACGGATCGCACGACTCGGGGCGAGCAGCGGATCGACTCCGAAAGGATCGCCGAGGACGAGCCAAGGAACCATCGGCAGGTCGGCCTCGGGAAGCAAGGCTGCTGGCGGCGCCTGGCGCCAGCAGGGCAACCAAGTCCAACCGCCGACATCGCCGGTGCGCGCCGAAGCCGGATCCGAGGCCACGGGGGGTTCGATGCGCTGACGAGCGAAGGGATAGGGCGGTAGCTCGACCTTGCGTCGCCGTTCCCGCTGCCAAAAGGCCTGCCAATCGATCACGGCGCCCGCGCGCCAAAGCTCACCCAGCGCAATCAACCAAAGATCGAAGTCCGGTCGGTCGGCGTTCTTGGCCAAGGTCGCGACCACGTGATTGGGCGCTGCGCCGGCATCGGTCAGCCGGCTCCGAGCCAAGCGACTCAACCCTTCTCCCGGACCGACCTCGAGCAGGATCGAGCGCGAGTCCGCCAGCACGCACCTGAGGCCGTCGTCGAAACGCACCGTCTCCCTGAGGTGCCGTACCCAATAGTTCGGGTCGGTGGCCTCGTGGGGTTGGATCCAGTTACCGGTGAGATTCGAGACCCAGGGCAGCTCCGGCGATCGCAACTCCACAGCTGCCACAGCCTCCCGCCAGCGATCCAGAATCGGATCGACCGCCGACGAGTGGAAGGCGTGGGAGACGGCAAGCTGACGTGTTGCGATCCCGTCTCGCAACAACGCCTCTGCGAACGCCGCGAGGGCCTCCGGCGGGCCGGCCACGGTGCTAGCTCGACGACCGTTGGACGCCGCCAGCTCGATGTCGTCCTGGCCAGTCGCAGCGAGTCTACGGCGGAGATCTGCCGAATCCAGAGGCACGCTCAGCATCGCGCCAGGCGGCAGCTTCTGCATCAAACGACCACGAGCGGCAACCAGCCGCAGAGCGTCCTCGAGGCCAAAGACCCCCGCCAGGCAAGCCGCGACGAGCTCACCCAGGCTGTGACCCAGCATCGCTGCCGGCCGAACCCCCGCCGCCATCCAAAGCCGTGCGAGCGCGTAGCTGACGGTAAACAACCCCGGCTGTGCGAGCTCGGTGCGCTGCAGGAGCTCCGCCGCCTTCGTACGATCGGCTGCCGGCGGGTAGAGCACCGCAGGGAGCTCGTGGTCGATCTCAC
>JBCCGX010000254.1:0-10398 GCA_039029035.1 Acidobacteriota bacterium
GCCCCCGGCGAGAGGAATCGTAATGTACGCCGCAATGTTGCCTGGTTAGCTTGACGGCGAGGGATCAAGACAAATGGCCTCCCCAGGCCGAGAAAGTTGGCTTGTGAAGCGGCGTAGCGAGCTCACATCTGCAGCATGCAGGGCCCGAGAGAGCGGGTTGCGATGGCTCGTCTTCGCCAGTGGCATCTGGCTGGCGCCGCTCGCCCCGGCACCGCTGTTGCCGCAAGCCATCGGCGAGCCGGGACCGGCACGCCCGATGCGCTTCGAGCAGCTGTCGATCGAAGACGGCCTTTCACAAAGTGTCGTCAACTGCATCGTACAAGACAGCGCCGGTTTCCTCTGGCTCGGCACTCAAGACGGCCTCAACCGCTACGACGGCTATGAGTTCGTGGTCTATCGCCACGACCCGCGCGACGAGACCTCGCTGGGACACGATTGGATCATGGCCATCGCCGAAGACTCCTCGGGCGATCTGTGGATCGGCACCGAGGGCGGCGGGCTGAGCCGCTGGCACCGGGCCAGCGATACCTTCAGCCGCTACCGCCACGACCCCGACGATCCGCAGAGTCTCTCCGATGATCGAATCATCGATCTGAACCTGGATCGTGCCGGCACTCTCTGGGTCGGCACCCTGGGCGCCGGTCTCAATCGCTTCGATCGGGCGACCTCGACCTTCGAGCGCTTCCGCCACGATCCGGCCGACAGCAGCAGCCTGGCCCACGACCGGGTCGGTGTGATCCACGAAGACCGCGCCGGTCGCCTGTGGGTCGGCACTTGGGGAGGCCTCGATCTCTTTGATCGCGAGCGGCGGGTCTTCCGCCACCATCGTCACGATCCGCACGACGCCACCAGTCTGACCGACGATCGGGTGCGAACGATCCTCGAAGAGCAGAACGGCTCGCTGTGGATCGGTACCCGTGCTGGCCTCAATCGAGTCATGCTGGCGACGGAGAAAGCGAGCCCGGCTACCGGAATCGCCCTTCGATTCGAGCGTCACCTGGCCGATTCGCGGCGGTCCGGCCGGCTGAGCGATGATTGGGTGCGGGCCCTGCTGCAAGATCAGGCTGGCCGGCTGTGGGTCGGCACCGATGGTGGCCTCAATCTCTGGCACGAGACCGAGGAGCGCTTCACCAGCTACCACCCGCGGCCGGTCGACCGCGACAGCCTGCACAGCGACCACATCGTGCAGCTCTACCAGGATTGGTCGGGCATCCTGTGGATCGGCACCGTGGGCGGCGGCCTCCACAAGTGGAATCCGGCCGATTGGGCCCTGGAGCATTACCGATCGATTAGCGATGACGGCGCCAGCCGCAGTATCTTCGCGGTGACCGAAGACCCGCGAGGCGGGCTGTGGCTCGGCACCTTCGGCGGCGGGGTGGAGCGCGTCGACCGCGGCACGGGTGTTCGTCGCCGCCTGACCCACGATCCGGCCGATCCCAGCAGCCTGAGTGACGATCGGGTCACCGCGTTGCTGAGCGATCGGCAGGGCGGATTGTGGATCGGTACCGTGGCCGGCGGCTTGAATCACTACGACCCGGTCAGCGACCGCTTCGTCCACCACCGCCACGATCCGACGCGGGGCGATTCCCTGGCCGCCAATGGCGTGACGGCCCTGCACCAAGACGGCGAGGGCCGGCTGTGGGTCGGCACCTATGGCGGTGGTTTGGATCGATACGAAGGCGAGGGATCTTTCCGCCACTTTGCCTACCCTCCGGCGGACTCGACCTGTCTCGGCGGCAATCGTGTGTTCGGCATCGCGGAGGATGCCAGCGGCTATCTCTGGCTTGCTACGGACGGCGGCGGCCTCGATCGCCTCGATCCCACCACCGGTACGCTTCTGCACCTGCATCACGACCCGGACGCGGCCGACTCCCTGGCCGGCAACGAGGTGATCTCGGTGCACGTCGACCCCTCCGGTCAGCTTTGGGTGGGCACCAAGGGCCGCGGCCTCGATCGCCTGCTGAGTCTCGACGAGACCACCGGCAGCGCCCGTTTCGCCAACATCTCCCTGGCCGACGGGCTGCCGGATGGAACGATCTCTGGCCTGCGCTCCGATCTCGACGGTCGGCTGTGGCTCAGCACCAACCGTGGCCTGGTGCGTCTCGATCCGGCTAGCGGCGAGCTACTCAGCTTCGACACCGACCATGGTCTACAGTCGAACGAGTTCAATCTCGGTGCGCACTACCGCAATGCCGAAGGAGAGCTCTTCTTCGGCGGCGTCAACGGATTGAACGTCTTTCGGCCGGAGCAGCTGCAGCTCAACCGGCACCGGCCGTCCCTGGTGGTGACGGCGGTGTCGAAGATCAATCAGCCCTCGAGCCTGGGCAAGCCAGCCTTCGCCCTGGCCGAGCTCGAGCTGGCTCATACCGACTACTTCTTCTCCGTCGAGATGGCGGCCCTCGACTTCACCGCGCCGCAGGAGAATCGCTACCGGTATCGGCTCGAAGGGTTCGATGAGGACTGGGTCGACCTCGGGCCTCGGCGCCGCGTCACCTTCACCAACCTCGACGCAGGCCATTACACCCTGCGGTTGCAGGGGGCCAACAACGACGGTCTGTGGAACGAGGACGGGACGGCGATCCGTATCTCCGTCGCGCCACCACCGTGGCGCAGCGTCTGGGCCTATGGCTTGTACATCCTGGCGTTGGTTACGGCGCTCGAGCTGCTGGTCCGCCTCCACCAGCGCAAGATCGACCGCGAACGCGCCATCGCCGAGCGCGAACGCGGCCTGGCGACCGAGCGTCAACGCTTGCTGACCGAGCGCGAAGCCCTGATCGAGGAGCTCGAAGCGAAGAACGCCGAGCTCGAGCGTTTCAATTACACCGTATCGCACGATCTCAAGAGCCCTCTGGTGACCATCAAGGGCTTCCTCGAGCTGCTGCGCAAGGACGCCTCGGTCGGTGACCTGGAGCGGGTGCGCCACGATGTGCGACGCATCACCTCGGCGGCCGATCGGATGCGCAATCTGCTCGACGAGCTGCTCGAGCTGTCCAAAGTCGGCCGCGACATCAAGCCGATGGAGGAGGTCCCGCTCACTGCGGTGGCGCGCGAGGCGTTGGATCTGATCGGCGGCCCTGCCCAAGGCCGGGTCGAGGTGGTGCTCGATCCCGAGCTGCCGATCGTCTTCGGCGATCGGATTCGCCTACGGCAGCTCTACCAGAACCTGCTGGCCAACGCGGTCAAGTACATGGGCGATCAGTCGACACCGCGGGTGGAGGTCGGTTGGCGTCAGGAAACGGCCAAGCAAGAGGCCAGCAGGCCCGAGCGAGCGCGTCCGCAGGCGTTGGGCGCTGCCTCGATCTCGACTCCGGCTGAAACCGTCTTCTTCGTGCGCGACAACGGCGTCGGTATCGACGACGAGCACCAGGAAAAGGTCTTCGGTCTGTTCGAGCGCCTCGATCCGATCGGCAGCAACGACGGCACCGGCATCGGCCTGGCCCTGGCCAAACGCATCGTCGAGATGCACGGCGGCTCGATCTGGGTCGAGTCCCAGGGCGCGGGGCGCGGCAGCGCGTTCTGTTTCACCCTGCCTGATCCGCTGGCCCCAGACCCGGCGGACACCTCGGTACCGAGTGGGCGTGTGGTCGAGGCGAGTGGACGCTTCCGCCGATCGGCCGGCAAATAGCGGCCGGCTTCTCGCGTTAACAGATGCGGCACAGGCAGCAGCAATCCGCCCTGTCGATTGCTCTGTCAGATCGCCGTCATCTGATTCGTGAGATTGCGCAGTACAAGATCTGGGCCAATTAAGCACAGATTCCGCATTGCCGGTGGCCCCGGCAAGGGCCCCGGCATAGTCAGGGCGGCACAACGCCCTGCGAGTCCTCACCTGGAAGTTGCAACGGAAGGAGACTCGAATGAGCATGCCGAGATTAGTCAGTGGCTTCGGTTTGGTGGCGATGGCGCTAGTCATGACCGCGGCGGTACACCGGAACGATCTCGACCAGGTCAGGGGTGGGGGGGGCGGAGCCACGGAGCGCTTCGAGGGGCGCTTTATCGTGCAGGGTAGGGATCTGGCAACTGTGAAGTCCCAGGTTCGAGCGGTGGGTGGTGAGATCACCCACGAGCTGGGGATCATCCACAGCGTCGGCGCGCGGTTAACCGCCGCGCAGCGCCAGCATCTCGCCGCGACCGACCCGGCACTCCGGCTGATCGACGATCGCCCGGTGGAGATCGCCGCCGGCGAGCAGCCCTCGCTGCTGGTGGTCAACACCGACGAGGACGAGGTGGCGCGCTACGATGCCAAGACCAGCGCCTATATCCAAGCCTTCAGCGGTCCGGCGAGTGTGTTGGAAGACCCGATCGACATTCTCGTCGGTGCCGACCGCCGGATCTACGTCAGCGGCGGCGGGTCGGACAACGTGGTGCGCTTCGACGCCGAAACCGGGGCCTATATCGACGAGTTCATCGCCGCCGGCAGCGCCGGGCTGGACATCGCAGCCGGCCTGGCGTTTGGCCCCGACGGTCACCTCTACGTGGCGAACCAGGGTCTCGGCAAGGTGCAGCGCTTCGATGGCGCCACTGGGGCCTTTGTCGACGACTTCGTCGTTGCCAGCGGCGCCGGGCCTTACCAGCCCGGCAGCCTGGTCTTCGGCCCGGCGGGTGATCTCTATGTCGCCAGTCACCTGAGCCAGGACATCTATCGCTTCGACGGCACGACGGGCACCTTCGTCGAGGTCTTCGTCACCGCCGGTTCCGGCGGTCTGTCGCAGCCCGAGGAGATTATCTTCGGCCCCGACGGGCATCTCTACGTCGCCGATCCGGCGGCCGACCGGGTGCTGCGCTACGACGGTGCTTCCGGGGCGTTCCTGGATGTCTTCGTGCAATCCGGCAGCGGCGGCCTGGACGATCCCACCGGCTTGATCTTCGCCCCGGACGGGCACCTTCTGGTCACCGACAGTAAAGAGGACAACGTCCTGTGCTTCCATGGCGTGACTGGCGCCTTCCTGGCTGAGTTCATCACCGCCGGCTCAGGTGGATTGGAAGACCCGCACCACCTGATGTTCTATCCCGCTCCCGGGGGCTCGGACCCCGTGGTGAAGGCTGTCGCGCTACCGGCCATCGCTGATACCTGGATCCGCCAAGATCAAACCGGCGACAACCAGGGGGGCGATACGGAGCTCGAGGTCCGATCTCTCGCCGGCAGCGTCTTCAACAGCTTGTTGCGCTTCGATCTGTCCGGCATCTCCTCCGGTGCGGCGATCGTCTTGGCACGGCTCAAGCTCTACGTGACCCAGGCCAACGCGAGCACCACCCTGCAGGTGCACCGCCTGACCGCCGACTGGGAGGAGGGCGACGGCAACAACGCCTCCGGTGCCGATTGGAGCCACGCCGACGACCCGGCCAGCTGGGCGGCGGCCGGCGGCGACTACGATGCGGCGGTCGTCGGTGCCCTGACGCCGGACACGGCATCGGTTTATGCCGAGGCCAACATCACTTCGCTGGTGCAGGGCTGGATCGACGGCAGCTATGCCAACCACGGCCTGTTGCTCGCCGCCATCGGCAACGGTCTGGGAGCGCGCCTCGGCAGTCGCGAGAGCACGGGCCAGGCACCGGTGCTCGAGATCCATTTCACCAGCGAGCGTGCGGTGGGTGGCCCGGGTAGCGGTACCCCCTACACCGACTATCCGGCCCTGATGGGCGCCGAGACCTTGCACGATCAGGCGATCACCGGGTCGGGCGTGACGGTCGCGGTGGTCGATACCGGCCACTACGACGCCGCCGCAGTCACCGACAACACCAGCGGTCAGAACCGGTTGCTGGCGCACTACGACGCCATCGCCGACCAGACCGCGACGGGCACCAGCGACGACCACGGTCACGGCTCGCAGATCGCCAGCATCATCGTCAGCAGCGAGGAGGCCTACGTCAAAGGGCCCAAGAAGGTGCGCTACAACGGCATCGCCCCAGATGCCGACCTGGTGATGGTCAAAGCCTTCGGCAGCGACGGCAGTGGAGCCTACGCCGATGTCATCCGCGGAATCGACTGGCTGGTCACCCACCAAGCCCTCTATGGCATCGATGTGATCAATCTATCGATCTCGGCCCAGCCCCAGTCCTGGTATTGGGAAGATCCGTTGAATCAGGCCGTGATGGCGGCTTGGCAAGCGGGGATCGTAGTGGTGGCCGCAGCCGGCAACAGCGGTCCGCATCCGATGTCGATCGGCGTGCCGGGCAACCTACCGTACGTCATCACCGTCGGCGCCATGACCGACGATTTCACTCCCATCGACAGCACCGACGACTACCTGGTCTCCTGGTCGTCCGCCGGACCGACAGTCGAAGGCTTCGTCAAGCCCGATGTCGTGACCCTGGGAGGCCACATGGCGGGCAAGGTTCCCGCCAGCGCCAGCTTCGCCCTGGCGAATCCGACGCGCCGGATCGCCGGCGACTACTACTCGATGTCGGGCACGTCGCAATCGACGGCAGTGGTCTCGGGGGTTGTCGCCCTGATGCTGCAGGACGATCCGTCCCTGACCCCGGACGAGGTCAAATGCAAGTTGATGGACTCGGCCCGCGCGGCGATCACGGCGACCGGCGACCTGGCCTACAATCCCATGCAGCAGGGCGCCGGTGCCATCGATGCGGTGGCCGCCCTGGCCAGCACCCGCAGCAGCTGTGCCAACAGCGGCCTGGATCTGACCAAGGATCTGGCCGACACCGAGCACTACCTCGGCCCGGTGTTGTGGGACGACTCGAACGAAACGTTCGTCATCGATGGCGTCGGCTACGCCTGGGGCGCCAACTACCCAGTGGGCGGCTACACCTGGACCTCCGCCAGCCCGTGGGTGCAGGCCAGTCCTTGGGTCCAGGCCAGCCCGTGGGTGCAGGCTAGTCCATGGGTCCAGGCCAGTCCGTGGGTGCAAGCCAGTCCATGGGTGCAGGCCAGTCCGTGGGTGCAAGCCAGCCCGTGGGTGCAAGGTCTGCCCTGGGAGAGCCAAACCCACAGTTGGACCAGCGGTCTGAGTGAGACAATGTCGATCAATGCCTGGGTCCCGCAAGAGTAGCCCTGTATAGTTGCAGCATGATCCGTCGAGCGGAGCCGCCGCACGTCGAGCCACCGCACGTCGAGCCACCGCCACCATCCACTGCGCGTCGCGCCGGCCGGTTGGCCCGTGACGCTCAGCGGTGGTGGAACACGGTTGGGTGGCGGCGCACGGCCAAAGTCGTCAAGGTGAGCCTGCTGGCCTCTTTGTCCCTCGACGCCCAGGCGGCTCCCGAGCCGCACCTCGGCGCAGCGCGGGCCATGCGATTCGAGCACTTGTCGATCGAGGATGGCTTGTCGCAGAGCGTCGTCAACACCATCCTCCAGGACTCGACCGGCTTCCTCTGGGTCGGCACCCAGAACGGCCTCAACCGCTTCGACGGTTACGGCTTCACCGTCTACCGTCACGAGGCTCGAGACCCCACGTCGCTGGCCAGCGATTGGGTGCTGGTGCTCCGCGAGGCACCGTCCGGCGACCTGTGGGTCGGCACCGAAGGCGGTGGCCTGTCGCGCTGGCGGCGCGCCACCAACAGCTTCGTCAACTATCGTCACGATCCGGCAGACTCCACCAGCCTGTCGGGCGATTGGGTGGTTGCCCTGACGTGGGATCACGCCGGCATGTTGTGGGTCGGTACCCGCGATTCGGGGCTCAACCGCTTCGATCCACAAACCGGTAAGTTCGAGCGCTTTCGCCACGACCCCGCTGACCCGAGCTCCCTGGCCTCCGATCAAGTCACCGTGCTGCACGTCGATCCGGTCGGCAACTTGTGGGTCGGCAGTCGCGGCGGCCTGGATCTGTTCGAGGCCCGAAGCCAGACCTTCGGCCATTTCGACCACGATCCGGCCGATCCCGAAAGCCTGTCCGACAACCGGGTCCGCGCCTTGCTCGAGGATCGATCCGGCACCCTCTGGGTCGGTACCCACGGCGGCCTCAATCGCTTCGACGCCAGCCGCCAGAACTTCCAGCGCTTCTTGCACGATCCGGCCGACCGCAGCAGCCTGAGTCACGATTGGGTGCGCTGCCTGTTGGAGGACTCCCAGGGGCGTCTGTGGGTCGGTACCGATGGCGGCCTCAACTTGTGGCAGGGGGAGGGGCGCGGCTTCGTCAGCTATCGGGCCAACCCCAGCGACCCCCTTGGCCTGGCCAGTGATCAGATCGTCACCCTGTACCAGGACCGCGGTGGGCTCCTTTGGGTCGGTACCGTGGGTAGCGGCCTGGCGCGGTGGAACCCTGTCACCTGGTCGTTTCCCCTCTATCGCAGCGACGACGACGATGCGGCGAGCAACATGGTTTTCTCGATCTCCGAAGACACCGCGGGCGGCCTGTGGATCGGCACCCTGGGCGGCGGCCTGGAACGGCGCGATCGGGCGACCGGGAAGAGTGTGCGCTACAACCACGACCCTGAAGATCCGAGCAGCCTGGGCGACAACCGGGTCACCGCGCTGCTGCACGACAGCCAGGGAATTCTGTGGATCGGCACCGTCGACGGCGGGCTCGGCCGACTCGATCCCTCCGACACCGACAGGGCACGCTTCCAGCATTACCGCCACGATCCCGCCCGAGACGACTCCATCGCTTCGAACGCAGTGACCCACCTGCTGGAGGATCGCCGCGGTAAGCTGTGGGTCGGCACCTTGGGGGGAGGGCTGAACCTCCACCGTGGCGACGGCGAGTTCGTCCGCTATCGTCACGCTCCGGCGGACGACACCAGCCTGAGCAGCGACCGCGTTTTCGCTTTGGCTGAAGACAACGGCGGCTTCTTGTGGCTCGCCACCGACGGTGGCGGCCTCAGTCGCCTGCACCCGGCCACCGGCGCCTTCCTGCGCTTCGACCATGATCCGCAGGTGCCCCCTAGCCTGGCCTCCAACGAGTTGCTCACCGTGCACACGGATGCGGCCGGCCGTCTTTGGATCGGTACCAAAGGAGCCGGGCTCGATCTTCTGCGCCGGCCTGAGGACACCCTGGGTGAGGATGCTTTCGAGCACTTCGGCCACGCCCAGGGGCTGCCCGACAACACGGTCTGGGGCCTGCGCTCCGATCAGGCCGACCGCTTGTGGATCGCCACCAACAACGGTCTGGCGCGGCTCGATCCCGAAACCGGTGCGGTGAAGACCTACTCTGTGAGCCACGGCCTGCAGTCCAACGAGTTCAACATGGGGGCGCACTACGTCAGCACCTCGGGCGAGCTCTTCTTCGGTGGCGTAGGCGGGCTCAATGCCTTCTTCCCCGAGCATGTCGAGGCCGAGCCTCGTTCGCCGCCGGTCGTTTTCACCGCCTTCAGTCGGATCGATCGGCCGGCGACCCTCGGGCCGCCCCTTTTCGACGTGGAGGAAATCTCTCTCGGCCACGAGGATTACTTGGTGTCCTTCGAGGCGGCGGTGCTCGACTTCGCCGCCCCGGGCAAAAATCAATACCGCTACCAGCTCGAAGGCCTCGACGCCGATTGGGTCGATCTCGGCGAACGGCGTCGAATGACCTTCACCAACCTCGATCCAGGCCGCTACACCCTGCGGGTCCGGGGCGCCAACCACGATGGCGTGTGGAGCGAGGACGAAGCGCAACTGCGCCTCGTCGTGGCGCCGCCTCCGTGGCGCAGCGCCTGGGCCTATGCGCTTTACATCCTGGCCGTGGCGGCCGCGGTCGGCGGCTTCGTCCGCCAACAGCAGCGCAAGGTCGAGCTCGAGCGTGCCGCAACCCGGCGCGAGCGCGCCCTGGCGGAAGAGCGCCGGCTGCTGTTGGAAGAGCTCGCGGCCAAGAACAGCGAGCTCGAGCGCTTCAACTACACCGTGTCGCACGATCTCAAGAGCCCCCTGGTGACCATCAAAGGGTTCCTCGGCATGCTGGAGAATGACATCGCTGCCGGCGACAGCGAGCGTCAGCTACACGATGTGCGCCGCATCGGCGCCGCTGCCGACCGCATGCGCAAGCTGCTCGACGAAATGCTCGAGCTCTCCACCCTCGGCCATCAGGAGTTGCAGCGCGAGCTCATTCCCGCTGCCGAGGTCGCGGCCGAAGCGCTCGAGGTGGTGGCCGGCGAGATCGCCGACGGCGGCGTCGAGATCGCCGTCGATCCCCAGCTACCGACCGTCTCCGGCGATCGCCTGCGCCTGCGCCAGGTATACCAGAACCTCCTCGCCAACGCGGTCAAGTACATGGGCAACCAGCCCCAGCCGCGGGTGCAGATCGGCTACCGCCACGCGGCCGAAGGCGAGCCCGTTCTCTTCGTGCGCGACAACGGCTCGGGCATCGACCACCGCTACCACGACAAGATCTTCGGCCTCTTCGAACGCCTCGACGCCACCGACAAAGGCACCGGCGTCGGCCTCGCCCTGGCCCAGCGCATCGTCGAGATGCACGGCGGACGGATCTGGGTCGAGTCGGAGGGCGAAGGGCAGGGGAGTACGTTCTGTTTTAC
>JBCCGX010000255.1:0-10384 GCA_039029035.1 Acidobacteriota bacterium
CAGCTCGGCCACATCGAGCGGTGTTGGATAGCGCTCCGCCGGCAGTGACAGCTGGAAGGTCAGCACGCTCTCGCTGTCGAAGCCCGGATCGACGCGCTGTAGCTCCACATAGGTACGGGCCAGAAGACCGGCGCCGGTCAATAACACGATCGCCAGGGCCATCTCGCTAGCTACCAGCAAGCCATGGGTGCGCTGGCGGCGTCGATCGCCGCCACTGTTGACCGACCGCAGGCTGCGAGCCACATCGAACCGCAACGACTCCGCTACCGGCACCATGCCGAAAGTGAGTCCACAGCCGATCGCCAGGGTCGAAACGAAACCCATCACCCGCAGATCGATCCCTACCGCGTCGAAGCGTGGCAAGCCCGCCGGCCGGATCGCCGCCAGAGCGTCGAGGGCGAAGTGCGCCAGGGCGATCCCCAGGGCCGCGCCCGTCATCGCCAGCAACAGGCTCTCGATCACCAGCTGTCTTGCGATGCGTCGCCGGCCGGCACCGAGAGCGGCGCGCAGCGAGATCTCCCGCCGGCGCTCGGCGGCCCGCGCCAGCAGCAAGTGCGCCACGTTGGTGCAAGCGATGAGCAGGACGAAGAGGGTACCGCCGAGCAAAGCCAGGAGCGCGGGCCGCACTTCGCGGTTCAGATCACCCTTGAGCGACTCGGGATAGAAAGCGCGGCCGCTAGCGGCATACTCGACATGGGTGCTCTCGATCTCCCGACCGAGGGTCTCGAGCTCTTCCCGCGCCTGCTCGAGGGTGGCACCGTCGGCGAGGCGCCCCACCGTCCGTAGGTAGTAGGAGCCGCGCCGCGAGCTCGGCAGATCGTGCTGGAACGGTAGCCAGACGTCGACGGTCCTGGGGATACTCGAGTCCCCAGGCAGCCACATCTCGAAGCCCGGTGGCATGACGCCGACGACCGTGTAGAGGCCACCCGGCACTCCCCAGCCACCGTCGATCCGTAACGCCTGACCGAGCAGCCTCTCGTCACCACCGAAGCGGCGCTGCCAGAGGCTACCGCTGATCACGATGCGCGGCGGGACACCTTCGCCTTCGTCAGACGCTGCGAGCCAGCGTCCGAGGGCCGGCTCCACCCCCAGGAGGCCGAGGAAGTTCGCCGTCACCATGCCGATGCGCAACGGATCGGGCCGTCCATCGACGATCACCGTGCCGGAAGAGGCCCAGATGGCAGCAAAATCGTCGTGCGCACGGCTGTGCCGCCGCAGGTCGTCGAGCTCGGGCCCGGAGAGCGGTGCTCGCTGGTAGTTCGCCTCGGTAAGGTCGGACCAGACGAACGTCAGTCGGTCGGCCTGTGGGTAGGGCAGAGGCGCGATCAAGACCGCCTGCACGACGCTCCAGATCGCGCTGACCGCGCCGATTCCCAAACCGAGGGTGATGATGATGGCAACCGTGGAACCCCTCCGGCGCCGGAGCCCACGCAAGCTGGAGCGAAGATCGAGCATCAGGCTGCCCATAGCACCTCCTCGGTCGGGATCTTTTTGGCCGGGCGACGCGGACCGAAAGCCGCCAGTGGCCCGACCTTCTTCTCAGTATGGGCCGGCCACCTGGCCGCTGGCATGCACTTTCTTGCCCAATTCGGAGAATCTGGACGGCGGCACCCCGAAGCGCCGGCAGAAGAGGCGGGAGAAGTAGCTCGGCGAATTGAACCCGCAATCGAGACCCGCTTCGGTCACCGAAGCCCCCTGGCGCAATCTCTCGAGGGCGCGGCGCAAACGGACCTGGAGGAGGAACTGATGCGGTGGGATACCGCACAGCCGCCGGAAGACCCGGGCAAAGTGAAACGGGCTCATGGCGACGTCGGAAGCCAGTCGACGCAGGCTGTGATCGCGCTCGCAGTGAGCTGCCATGGCCTGCCGCGCCGCGTCGATCCGCTCGGCATACCAGGCCAGCTGCGCCTCTCGATAGACTGGCTCCGTCCTGTCCTCGTCCATCGCCACCGTCTGCCAGAGCTCCGCCGCGGTCCCTTCGAGCTCGAGATCGAGCGTGGGTGACGTCAGCAATCGATGCAAGCGCCAGCCGAGATAGCCCACCCGGTCGCTGCGCGGTACCACCGGCCGGCCGTTGTCCTCAGCCCGTGGCGCCTGCCAGAAGGAGTCACCGATCTCGGCCGGATCCTGGCGATAGTCCAGCGACAGGCAGACATCGGTCGGGTGCTCTTCTTCGTGCCGACAGACGTACTCCAACCCCGGACGGGTGACGAAGACCTGCCCTGGTGTCATCCGCCAGGATTCGCGGTGGATCCGCAGCCCGAAGCTGCCGTGCAGCACAAAGTTCACCGAGAAACCGCCAGCCTGCTCAGCCGGAGGATCCTCGTGCGGCTCCTCCGACGGGTGGTCGAAGCTCGTCAGGCCGACCAGAGGGGTCTGGAGCAGCGAGATCTGGCGATTCATGGCTGGGCACTCGCAATCCGCTTCGGTGACCGAAGCGTTAGCAAAAACTACGGAAACCCTTCATTCGAGTTGCGCAGGCGGCCCAATCAACGACAGAGCGTCGAGCAATCCGGCGACCCGCATTGCTGGGCGAAAGCCGAACGCCGAAACACCGGCGCGATCGAGATCAGCCCGGGTCGCCGTGCAGCACTTGCTCGACCAGCTGGGTGGCAGCGGTTTTCAAGCGCTGAATCTCCTCCTCGAGATTGTCGGCCTCAGAGTCCGAGGCCGAGCCGCGAGCCGACTCTAGCCGCTGCAAGTGCTCGCCGAGGTGATGCTGGATCTGCTGCAACTGCACTTCGCTCCTGAAGGTCTGGCGACTCTGCGACAGACGCCGGCGATCTTCCGATAAAACATCGAGCCGCCCTCTCAACGCTGCTCTCTCAGCCTGATCTGTGGTTTCCATCAGGGCGAGGTTCAGCTCGGAGTCCTTCTGCAGGAGCTCGTGGTGCAGCTCGAGGAAGACCGACTCGATCTCGAGCTCGGCGCGTTTCGCCGCGGCCCGTTCGGCAGAGCCTTGATATCGCTCAGCCGCTTGCGGGTCGTCGCGCAGTAAAGCCCAGTCGCGTTGGTGCTCGTATTGGCTGTGCTTGACCGCAGCGAGCTGCCGCTGAACCGAGTGCTTCCGGCGTGCGAGGTCGGCATTCGCCGCACCGATTTTCGCGCTCAACTGACGCCTCTCTCGCAGCTTCTCGTCATTGGCTGGGCGATCGGCAACATTCGCCGGAATGCGGCGACTCAGTCCGTATGTCTGCGATTCGAGCTTCAGAGGCTCGATCTGCTGCAGGTTTTCAACCTCCAGCGCCATCTTGCGGGCCATCAAACCCATCGATTCGAAGTTTAGGGCCGCCTCCCGGCGGACGAACTCAGCTACGCGGTCGTGCCCATTAGCCTCCAAGGTCAGGGCCCGCCTCTCGGCCACCAACTTGCTGCGCTCACGCCTCTCTTCAGCAAGCTCCAATCGCACTTGCATCAGACGCGCCCTGGCCAACAGGAGCTCCTCCTCGGCCGCGAGCTCCTGGCGCCGCAGCTCGCTAATCGACTCCTCCAGCTCCGTCTCCTGCTGGTGGATCGCCGCCGCTTCGGGAATCGGGGGATCAGCGTTTGTCGTGGGGGCGAGCAGAGCCAGAACGAAGAACGGCGCGGCGAGCTGGCGGGGGTACGACATGTCGGCTCCCAGAGACTGTCTTTCTCGAGGATCACCCTCGATGCAGGATTGTTCTACACCTACCGCGGCGCCCGCTTCTTGAACGACCAGGTGAAGACGAAACGCGACACCTCGGTGCCATCTGCCATGCGCCCGACAGTGGTGGCTGCCACCGTCGCCGGCTCGCCGCTGGCGATCGTCTCGCGCACCGCGGCGAAGATCTTGTCGCCATCTTCGCAGGTGAAGGTGGTTCTTGTCGTCGCTTTCTTGGTGAACTCCCCTTCCTGCTTGGTGATCAGCATCGCTACCGGGACCGGCGAAAGCTCCACCGCCAGCATGGCGATGCTGCCGGTCGACAGCTCGGCGGCCATCGCCTGGGCGGCGAAGTAGATCGAGCGGAAGGGATTGGTGCTGCGCCAGCCATAAGGCACGGTCGTCTCGCAACGATCGGCGTCCAGCGACGCCACCCGCAGGCCGGCGAAAAGGCCGAGGGGCAACTTGAAGAGCATGTAGGCGCGGGTCAACCAAGGGTTCAGCGCCTTGCGGCGGAGACGCTCGAGCTTCTCTGTGTCGACGTCGATCGGCGGGGCAGCAAAGGTCGCGGTCTCGGTTTGTTGCATGGGTTTATCTTAACCCGATGGGTCGACGGCTTCGATCAGACACGCTCCAACACCATCGCCTGCCCCAACCCACCGCCGGCACAGGTGGCGATTACCGCGAAGCGGCCCTTCTCAGCCTGTAGACGATGGGCCGCCGTGGTCAGAAGTCGTGCGCCGTTGGGAGCGAAGGGATTGCCCAGGGCCAGGGAGCCGCCCCAGGCATTGAGGCGATCGCGCGGCAGCTCTGGCAGCAGCTCGAGAACCGCCAGAACCTGGGCCGCAAAGGCCTCATGGAGCTCGACGACATCGAGGTCCTGCCAGGCGAGGCCGCAGGCTTCGAGAGCCTTGGGGATGGCGAAGACCGGGCCAAGTAGCAGCTCGGATTTGGGATCGTGGGCGGTCAGGGCCGAGCTGCGGAAGACGGCCTTGGCGGCCAGGCCGAGCGCCCGGGCGCGCTCTGGCGACATGAGCAAGAGGACCGCCGCACCATCGGTCAGAAACGACGCATTGCCTGCCGTCAAGGTGCCTTTCTCGCGATCGAAAGAGGGCCGAAGAGCACTGAGCTGCTCCATTGTGGTCGACTCGCGGATGCCGTTATCGACCTCGACGGCGCCATCCGCCATCTCGACTCCGACAATCTCCCGCCCCAAGTCGCCGCGCTGGCGGGCCGCAGCAGCACGACGGTGGGAATCGAGAGCGTAGGCGTCCTGGGTCTGGCGATCGATCCCCATTTCCTCCGCCAGTCGCTCGGTGAACTGTGCCATGGTCTCGCCGGTCGTGCGCTCGGTGAGATCCGGGATGTCGGGCACGAAATCCCACGGCCGCAGGGAGAGAGCGAAACGCAGAGTCGGCCAGAAGCCGCGCACTCGACGGCCCGCTAGGAGCTTGTTGCGCATCGCGCGGCGATAGCCGATCGGCGGATCCGACAGGCAGTCTGTGCCCCCGGCAATCACCACCTCCGCCTGGCCGGTGCGGATCAAATCGAGCCCGTGGCTGATCGCGACGGTGGCGGAGACCCCGGCCGCGGTCATCGTCACCGCCGGTACGGTGGGTGAAATGCCTGCCGAGAGTGCCGCCTCGCGGGCCACGTTGGTGGCGCGCGGATTGTGCACGATCGCTCCGAGGATCACGCGATCGACTGCGTCGGCGGCCAAGCTGGTTCGGTCGAGCAGGCCACGGATCGCAGCCGTTGCCAGCTCGTACGACATCAGGTCACGGAAGCCGGTACCGGCTCGCTGAAATGGAGTGCGACAGCCGTCGATGAGGAGAGGTTGGTCTGTAACGAGCGCGGACTGGCTCATAGCTGGACCACAGATCGCTATCCCAGCCGTCCCGTAACGATGTGCGCCGGCATTTCGAAGACAGGCTCGCCACTCTCCGTGACATAGGCAGCCAGCGCGGCCTCCGCCTCTTCGAGGATGTGCAGGATCAGGTCCTCGGCCAGGTTGACGCCCATCACGGGCAGCCAACCGCGCAAATCGGCCTCGACCATCGTCCGAATGCTGGGGAATCGCGCCGTCCCACTCCGCGTGGTGATCTCCACCGAGGCGAGGTCGGCGTGATCGAAGAGGCTGGCTAGCTGCTCCTTGTCGCCCAAGACAAACGGCGCTCTTAATGCATCCGCCGCCGGTCGGCCGGCCAGATCTTCGAGCAAATTCACTGCGGTCGAATAGGCTGGGGATTCTTCCAGAGAGCTCCAGACCGCTACCGCTAGACGGCCTTCCGGCTTCAGAGCTCGCAGCATCTCGGTAATCGCCCGGGCTCGGTCGACGAAAAACATCAGCCCGAACTGGCTCACCACAGCATCGAATGACCGGTCGCCACAAGGTAGCTCTTCCGCAGATCCCGCCCGCCACTCGATGCCTGGCCCCAGGCGCTGGGCCACCGCCAACATGCCCGCATTCGGGTCGACGCCCACCACGGTTCCTGTCGAGCCGACCCGGTCCAACGCTTCGCGCGCAAGGACCCCGGTGCCGCAGGCAATGTCCAACACCCGTTGCGCGGGCTGGATCTCTGCTGCATCGGCGACACGTGACGCCCACTGGTGAAACAACGCCGGTAGATGCAGCGCTTCGTAGGCTTCGGCGGCAGCGATCTGATTCTGTAGCTCTCGATCGTTCACTAGGTGACCTCCTGCGGCTATCTTAGCCGGGGCTCGCGCCGGGTGATCGCCCAAGTGAACGGCGCCTCTCTTGACGTCAGAGGATCGCGTTCACTTCTGTCATCTCTCTTCCTCGGCCTGTTCGAGCAGAGCGACGATCGTCTCGTTCCGGCCAGCACGCGCCGTGTCGATGGCTCGCCAGCCGTCGAGCCGATGACGGGGATCGGCTCCTCGCCCGAGGTAGCGCCGGCAGCGATCGAGCTGCCCGCGGAAGGCAGCCGCCATGAGCTTGGCCTCCAGGCGTCGTGGAACCGTTCCACCTAGAAAGTCGAGCACCGATCGGAAATCCTCTCGCTCTGGCTTCTCGCTCGCGAGATGGTAGCGATAGAGCGCATGGGTCGAGGCCGCATTGCCTTCTTTGTCGAGATGTCCGACTTCGGCACCCAACTTCAGGAGAGTCTCGAGCAACCGAGGCAGCGGGCGGCGGGCAGCCCAGAAGACGGCCGTGTGACCTCGGGCATCGGCTGCATCGACCTCGGCGCCAGCCAGGACCAGATCGTTGGCCAGTGCTTGCGCCACGCCGATGTCGATCCCATCAGGCCCGCCGACGCCATGCATCACCAGCTGCAACAAGGGTGTCAGAGGGCCTTCCGCCCCCTCGTCGCGCTGCGCCGAGACGTCGGCGCCAGCGGCGATCAATCGGCGGGCAAGCGCACCGGCACCGCTACGGATCGCTTCGATGAGAGGTGTGCTCGCCTCCAACCGCCCGTCGCCATCCGCCAATCCATCGATGGCCGCGCCAGCGCGCAGCAGGGCGCCAGCCGTACGAGCGTCGCCCATCTGACAGGCACGACACAAAGCCGAGATCGGCCTTCCGTCCCACTCGACGACGAAGGCACCGGGCGTCACGCCATCCGCCAGGATCCTCTCGACTCCAGCATGATCGGCGGCGCCGACGGCGGCGTGCAGCTCACCGGCCCGCGGATGACGGTTGGGGCTGGCAGCGAGGCGGAGGGTCCGGTCGAGCACGACTCGTGCTGCAGCGACCTGTGCCTGGTCCTCGGCCAGCGGAGCGAGCCGCTCGAACAACCCTGGCTGGCCGGCCAACGCCACGGCTCGCAAGGCGTCGATGATGCGAAAGCTCGACGCACCCATCGCCTCGAGCAACAAATCCACCATTGCCTCGTCCCCCGCCGCGGCGGCCACTTCGAGGGCATCTTCTTCGGACTCCGCCGTCCTGCTCCGTGCTCCCCCCAGGATCAGCCATTGGACGAGCTGCGTGTCGCCGGTCTTGGCCGCTTGCGGCAGGATCGGCTCGAAGGTCCGGTTCGGATCGATGCCGCCGTCGAGCAAACAGAGGACCACATCCCTTCGCCCTGGTCCGGCGGGTCCTTCTGCGAGCGCCACTTCGAGCACCGTGCGCTCCGCGTCGAGCTCGAGCCGCGGCCGTCCCTCCTCGAGCCAGCGGGCGACGGACTCAGCGTCACCTTCCACTATGGCCTGCCGCAGGTGCCGCTCAGGCGTCACGCCGGAGCTCCATCCTCTCTCGATGACTGCCCCCCGTTGGGCTCGGCATCGCCTGCCGGGTCTCCTCGCCATTGAGGCAGCTCCCGCTGGCCGCGGGGAGAGAGCTCGTACACCCCCAAGGAAACCCGGTCGAACCAACCGTAGACGTCGCGGTACAAGATATCTCTCGCCTTCGGCTCGCTGAGAGCCTGGGCGATCTTCGAGGCCTTGGTCGGCCCCTGCTCAAGCAGGAAGTCTGCAATGGCCAGGGCGCGCTGGCGATAGGCCGTCATGAGGCCCTTGCGCCTCGCCGTCCCGCCGAGGTTCGGATCGCCGACCCGCTGCATGAACTCGCGCAACAGGCGTTCGCGCCGAGGCCTCGATCGACGAGGTTTGTACTCCCCCGGATCGAGAAGCACGTCGACGCTGCCGATCTCGCGAGTCGGATCGATGAGGATCAATCCCATGCCGAGCATTCGCAGGAGCTTGATGATGCGTTTTCTTCGCTTCCGAAAGCCCTTATATTGCCGAGGAATACCGATATAGACCTTGGGTGTCAGGACGAGTCGATCAACGGCCTGGAGAACCACATCGAGATTCAAGGAAAGTTTGAGCTCGACGACGACCGGCGCCTCGTCGCCGCGGACTGCCAGGACATCACAATCCTGCACTTCGCCCTTCACCTCATAACTTTGAGATTCCAGGAATAGCTTCACAGGCGGGTAGAGGTCTGACTCTTTCATCTACCTATCGCCGCCACGTTGATGGCCAAACACGTCGCATCAGCGGCTCCTCTCAGAACAGGATCCTCGGGGGGCGTATTCTGCACGATCCCGCCGAAGCTGGCGCGACGGTTTGCAGGCGTCGCAGCACTCAGGCGGGGCGTGTCGACGATCCCTGGTGGTACTTCGACGGACTTACATTGCAAGATTTCATCCGCGCGCGGTATCTTGCCGATTCGCTCACTGCCATCAGCAACGGTGGGCGCGACCGGCTCCGGCAAAGCCCAAGATGTCAAACCCACCTGAGACCCTCACCGTCGAGCCACCAGGGCAATCGGCCGAAGACACCGCCGGACAGGCTGTCACCTTCACCCGCGGCGCCTGCCTGGGCCGCTACGTGGTGCTCGGATCCATCGGTAGTGGCGGTATGGGCGATATCTTCAGCGCCTATGATCCGGAGCTCGACCGCAAAGTTGCGATCAAGATCCTCCACCGGCGCGTTCTGACGTCCGAGGCACGGGACGTCGCCCAGGCCCGCCTGCGCCGCGAAGCCAGGGCGGTCGCCAAGCTGGCACACCCCAACGTGGTCTCGATCTACGACGTGGGCACGGTGGGCGAATGCTTGTTCGTCGCCATGGAGCTGATCGCCGGCCAATCGCTGGCCGAGTGGCTCGAGCAGACTCAACCGCCCTGGCAACGGATCGTCGAGACTTTCGAGCAGGCCGGGCGCGGCCTGGCGGCGGCCCACCGCGCAGGCCTGGTGCACCGCGATTTCAAGCCCAGCAACGTCATGCTGGCAGCGGACGGACGGGTGCGCGTGGTCGATTTCGGTCTGGCTCGATCACTGGATCCACAATCCGCCGAGGCCGCGGCTGTCGGTGCTCGTCAAGAAGCGGCAGGCTCTCCCCCGCCGGACCTGCCAGGCTCGGCCGCCTGGACCCGAACCGGTCTGGTTCAGGGAACGCCCGCCTACATGGCGCCGGAGCAACAGAAGGGCCAAAAGGTCGATGCTCGGGCTGATCAATACAGCTTCTGCGTCGCTCTCTTCCAGGCCCTCTACGGCGAGTTGCCGTCCGCCGACGTCACGCAAGAGGCCACCCCGAGCCCGGCCGCCGACAAGGCGCCCGAAGCGCCTCGTGGACGGGTACCGGCCACGGTACGGCAAGTGCTGCTGCGCGGCTTACAGCCAGATCCTGACGACCGCTATCCGACGATGGATGCTCTGCTCGCCGACCTTGCAGTCGACCCCAGTCGCCGGCGACGCCAGCTCATCGGCCTCGCTGCCACCCTCCTGACCGCCGTGGCTCTAGTCTTGCTGTGGCCGCGCGACGAGCTCTTGTGCACCGGCGCCGAACGTCGACTGGCCGGGATCTGGGATGTGCCACGCCAGACTGCGATCGAACGGATCTTCCTCGCCTCGGAGCGCGTCTATACCAAGGACTTGTGGAGCAGCGTGCGCCGGTCCCTCGACGATTACACTGGGATCTGGCAGAACCAACACACCGAGGTCTGCGAGGCAACCCACCTGCGCGGCGAGCAGTCGCTGGAGATGCTCGATCGACAGATGGCCTGTTTGGATCAACGCCTGGTGGAACTGCGAGAAGTCACCAACCTTTTCCTGCACGGCGAGGGGAAGATTCTGCAGAATCCGCTCGACGCTGTCGGTAGCCTCGGACGCCTGGAGCTCTGTGCCGATCGCGCGGCGCTCCTCGGTCTGCCAGCGCCGCCGAGCAGCGAAGAGCGCCGTCGTCAGGAGTCGATCCGGGCCAAGCTGGCGCAAGCCAAGGCGCTGGAAGCGGCGGCCGACTATCCTCAAGCCGCAAACCTTGCACAACAGGCGCTGGAGGAAGCCGAAGCCCTCGAGGCG
>JBCCGX010000256.1:0-10363 GCA_039029035.1 Acidobacteriota bacterium
CGAGCCTGCGGGGTCTTCATGCCGGAAATGCTCAAAGCCGCTGGAGCACCACCCCCTTGGACCGTTGCCGCGACTTCGATCGCCTGGTGCTCGCCGGTGGTGCGGCGCTCGCTGAGCTGCCCGGTGTGCCGCCCTGGAAGAGGGGAGCCCAACGCCTCGGAGCGGACGCTTTCGGTGCGGCCGAAGCGGCCCTGGGTGCGATCAGCGAGCGGGCGACCCAAGGCCTGCCGGCCGCGCGGCAGCCAGCGCACCCAGCCGGCTCCTGGCGGGTGGCCGATGTGGGCCAGACGGCGGTGAAGATCGCCGGGGAGAACGGTGAACGATGGCACATCCCGCGGGACGTCGAGGCCTTGCCCATCCGCCAAATTGGTACCGAGGACCAGACCATGGACGGTCGCACCCTCGATGTGGCTCAACAGCGCCAAGCCTTGCGCGGGTTCCTCACCCAGGCGTTGCGGCACGCCCTCACCGAGCCCGCGCCGCACCAGCTGCTCCTGGCCCTGCCCTGCGAGCTCGACGATGCGTTGTGCCCAGGGGGCAGCTCCTATATCGGCATGGGTGGTGATCTCGGGCTCGTTTGCGACGTGCTGCAGGGCTTCGCTGATCGGCGGGTCGAGACCTATGTGCTCAATGATGCCGAGCTCGCCGCCCTCGGCGCGTTGCCGACGATCGGTGCGACCGAGAAAGCCCTGGTCGTCACCCTGGGCTTTGCCGCCGGCGGCGCCCTCGTCCAGCCCCTGGCCCCCACGCCATGAGCCAGGACACAAAGGGAGGCGTGCTCTACGTCTCGCCCCATCTCGACGATGTGGCGCTGTCGTGTCCCGGCTTCGTTTGGCGGGACGTGCAGCGCGGGGAGCGAGTGATCGTGGCGACGGTGATGAGTCGTGGGAGCCGGGCCGCCTATGCCGGCCGGCGGCGCGAGGACCGCCGCGCCCTGTGCCGTCTCGGTGCGCAAGCTCTCCACCTCGGCCGGATCGATGCACCTTTTCGCCAGGCTTTCTACGACTCGTTCACTTCCATCGTGCTCCAACGACATCCCCTGGACGATGAGGAAGCAGCAGGAGTTGCCTCCGCTTTAGCTGAGTTGTGCCGGCAGCACCAACCGGCCCTTCTGGTGCTGCCGCTGGCCGCCGGCACCCATATCGATCACCGACTTGTGCACGCTGCCTGGCGGAGGTTGCAGCGCTACGTCGACGAGGTCTGCTTCTACGAAGATCGCCCCTACGCCTTCGTTGCCCACCAGGTCTGGCAACGACTGCACGCCATCGGCGCCAAGATCCGGGATCCGACCCCGCCGGACCTCGAGTCGATGCGGCCCGCCGCGCGCCGTCGAGCCCTGCTCGCCGACCTCCGTCGGGTGGGTTATGTCCGCACCTATTTGCCGCCGGGGCGTGAACGCTGTCGCGCTGCTCGCCAGCTCGCCCAACGCCTGGGGGTGAAGAGGGCTGAAGGGCCCGAACTGTGGCCCGAAACGCTCACCGACCGCGAGCTCGGCAGGGGAGCCTTCGATCTCGTCACCGAGGTGGTCGGTGCTTACACCTCGCAGATCCCCGAGCTGTTCGGCGACCTGGAGGGATTCCAGCGCGAGGCCCGAGACTACAGTCGTCGCATCGCGCCTGGCTCGGCCTACGCCGAACGACTCTGGCACCTCGGCCGGGTCTGATCGCGGACGGACCTTGCCCGGCCCTTGCCAAACCGGCGTGTGCCGTTGGGAAAGATCACTTCGCAGCTTGGAAAGGACGAAGCTCAGGTTGATAAAGTGTTGTATCCGCCCTGGACTCAGAAGATGGTGAGTGATGCTGCGAAGCTCGAACTCGGCATGGCTTGACGTTCTAGGAGCGCAATTCCCCAACAGCCCCTCCGGAGGTGAACGTGGCAAAACTCCCCCTCGTCGCTCGTCTGCTGCTTGGTCTGATCTTCACGGTCTTCGGGCTCAATGGATTTTTCAACTTCATTCCCATCCCAGAGCCGACACCTGCGGGCGGAGAGTTCTTGGGAGCCTTGGTCAAGAGCGGTTATTTGATGTCGCTGGTCAAGTGTGTGGAAGTCGTTGGCGGCGTCCTCTTGCTCGCTGGGCGCTACGTTCCTCTCGCCCTCACTGTGCTCGCCCCGATCACGATCAACATTCTCTTGTACCACGTATTCCTCGATCCGAGAGTAGAGGGTATGGTGATGCCAGTGCTCATGGTCGCGCTGCATCTTTTCCTCGCTTATGGCTATCGGAGTAGCTTCCGCGGAGTGCTCGACAGTTCCGCTCAACCTTCCTGAGGCGAAAACGAGCGCTTTGAGCGGTGACTTGCTGGCGGCACACACGGAGGGCTCCTGCGACTCGGCGGCCGAATCGTCGCTGTCCACGCTGTCCATCGAGGGCTTCGGCCACCGCCTGCTCCCTGGCGGCTTCGAAGTCACCGTTGTTGTGGATCGACCGGTAGATTCCCCAATAGGCCATCGCCAGCTGTGGGTCGCAACTCAATGTGAAGGTTGTGTCACACCGGGAGCGGACACTGGTCACCGACTCTCTGGCCGGATCGAGCACGTTTTGTGCTCGTTGACGCTTCTACTGATAGAGGTTGTGATTGGACGAGTCCGGAATCGATGAGAACGAACCCATAGCGCCGTCGCAGATCCACACGGAACTTTTTTGTCCGTTTGAGAAGGTCATTGATCCAAAGTTGCGGCGAATGACGCCGCTAGAGGGGAGAGGGCGTACTGAGCCGATTTCCCAGGCGGGAAGGACGCTCGATCGAGGCCTCGCGCAGCGACTTCGAGGGGATTCAACACCGGTGCTGCAATAGGAGAGAAGCGATGATGGATTGGAAAAAACCGCTCGTGGGTAGTGCAGTGATGGGTCTGGTGCTCTGTGCCGTGGTGATGCTAATTCCGGAGAGCGCGACGGCTTGTTGCTCAGAGCCGCAGGTCGAGACCTGGGTCGAGACCCCGACGGCGCTCACCAAGACCGATGATGGCGATTGCAACCATATGCCGGGTACTCGCTGCCACGAGCAGTGCGTCAGCTGGGACGGTGGCCCGCCGCAGCCGACGAACTACTTCCAGTGCCGCTGAATCTCGCGGGCTGATACTCCTTCCCCGTCCGCAATCGACGGCGGCAGCCGCCTGCCGCCGTCGGTCGGGCCTCCACCGCCGTGTCGGGGGACCCAGCGCAGGAGATCCAAGGCCTGCTGGGCGCGGGGCAGGAGGGTCACTACGAGGCGCTGAGCGACCTAGAGGGGTGTCTAGCTGCGGTTGTGCGAGATCGCCGAGGTGCTGGGTTTAACTCAGCCAGCGTAACCTCCGCTGGCGCCCGGCGGCAGCGTCATTCCCGCTGGCGCTCGGCGGCATCGCCCGCTAGCGCCGAGCGCGCGCCTGGTCGATAATCGACCTGGGTGCGGTGTCTGGGTGAGCAGCAAACCGGAGGACGAGGTGAGCGGCAAGGCAGACGAAGGCGGCTGGCCACAGATCTGGGAAGTCTTCGAAGAGGCGCTCGATCAACCGCCCGAGGTGCGAGCGGCCTTTCTCGACCGGGCCTGCGGCGGCAACGTGGCCCTACGCCAGGCGGTGGAGCAGATGCTGGCCGCCGACCAGGGGGCGGACACCCTGCTCGATCAGCCGATCTTCAGCTCCGGGAGAGCCGCCGCGCAGCGTGAGCCGGTGGCTGTCACCCGGCAGCTGAAGCGTGGCTCGATCCTCGGTGCCTACCGCATCTTGCGCCGCGTCGGTCAGGGCGGCATGAGCACCGTCTACCTGGCGGTGCGCAACGACGACACCTTCCAGCGCCACGTGGTGGTCAAGCTGGTGCGCCCCGGCATGGAGTCCGAGACCATCCTCGAGCGGCTGCGGACCGAGCGCCAGATCCTCGCCTCTCTCGATCACCCCAACATCGCCCGCCTCTACGACGGCGGCACGACCGAAGACGGGCTGCCGTACTTCGTTATGGAATACGTCGAGGGGGTGCCGATCGACGCCTTTTGCGAACAGAGCCGCTTGTCGGTCGACGAGCGGCTCGATCTGTTCCGCAAAGTCTGTGGCTCGGTGCACTACGCGCATCAGAACCTGGTGGTGCACCGCGACATCAAGCCGTCCAACATCCTGGTCACCGCCGAAGGCGAACCCAAGTTGCTCGATTTCGGCATCGCCAAGCTGCTCAATCCCGGGCTCGCCGCCAGCCCTGCGGAGCCCACCGCCACCTGGCAACGGGCGTTGACCCCCAACTACGCCAGCCCGGAGCAGATTCGCGGCAAGCTGATCACGACGGTGAGCGATGTGTACTCCCTGGGTGTCCTGCTCTACAAAATGCTCACCGGCCGATTGCCGCGTCAATTCCGGGGCCGGACGGTCGACGAGATCGCCAGCAGCTTCACCGAGTCGGAGCCCTTGCCGCCGAGCGCCGCCGTCACCCGCCGGGCGGGTGGCAGCGAAGCCTCCGATCAGAGACGCCGGCCGACGGACGAGACCGAGACGCTGGTCGGCAGGCCCGACGACGGGGCGGCTGATAGCCCCGACTCCGCCGAAGCCACGACCCGAGTCCGGGAAGGCCAGGTCAAGCCGCCGCCCGACGAGATTCGGCGCCAGCTCAGCGGCGATCTCGACGCCATCCTGCTCAAGGCTCTGCGCAGCGCGCCGCAACGCCGCTACACCTCGGTGGAGCGATTCGCCAACGATATCGAACGTTATCGAGAGGGGCGGCCCGTCACCGCCCGCGCCGGTTCCTGGCGCTACCGCAGCGGCAAATTCCTCCGCCGTAACCGCCGCCCGGTGGCCGCCGTCGCCGCGGTCGTCCTGCTGCTCACCGGCTTCGTCGTCGCCATGATGCTGCAGGCCTCGCGTGTTGCCGACCAATACGAGCAGACCCTCGCCGAGCGCGACAAGAAGGCGGTCGTTCTGAAACTGGTGGTCGAGCTCTTCGAGCTCAGCAACCCCTACGTGCAACCCGGTGAGGAGCTGACGGTGCGCGAGGCGCTCGAACGCAGCATTCCGGTGCTCGGAGACGGCCTGCACGAACAGCCGGCGGTGCGCTCCGAGCTACTCCACACGTCGGGCTCTATCCTCACTGCCCTGGGCGCCTATCGCCCGGCTCGCGATCAGCTCGCTGAAGCCCTGGCCATCCGCAACGATCTCTATGGCGAGAAACACCCGGATGTGGCCGAGTCGCAAGTGGCCCTGGCGTGGGCGCTGAAGGAGCTCGGCAAGCTCGAAGAGGCCGAGGCGCTGGCTCGCGATGCCGTGGCGATCACCGGCGACTTGTTGCCCCGAGGCCACCCGCTGCACGCCCGTTCGCTCAACGAGCTGGTGTCGGTGATGTGTTACCGCTTCGAGTTCGAGGAGGCCGAAGAGCCGGCCAACGAGGCGCTGGACATCGCCCGCACCCTGCCGGGCAACAAGATGTTGCAGGTCGACTCCCTGATGCAGATGGCCCGGGTGCGCAACTTCGCCGGCGACTACCGCGAAGGCGCCCGTCTCAACCGCGAGGCCATCGCCCTGATCCGCGAGCACTTCGGCGAAAACCATCCCGACCTCATCGTCCCGCTCGACAACCTGGGCTTCTGCCTGCGCCGCCTGAACGAGCTCGACGCCGCCGAAACCGCCTACCTCGAGGCCTTGAAACTGCAAGCCGACATCTTCGGCGAAGAGCACCAGAACGCATACGTGCTCAACAACTTGGCCGGCGTGCGCTTCGCCAAGGGCGAGTACGACTCAGCCGCCGAGCTCTACCAGCAGGCGCACGACGTGGTGCTGAAGAGAGCTGGCCCCGACCATTGGCGCCTCTATTTTTACGGCGTGCGCATCGAGCGCACCCGCATCCGCCAAGGGGACCCCGCCGGCGCCGAGCGTAACCTACGGCAGATGCTCATCCGCTGGGCGCCGGTACTCGAAGACAACTGGCGCCGCGACGAGGGCCTCAGCATCCTCGGCGAGGCCGTCAGCCGCCAGGGCCGCTGCGACGAAGCCGAGACGATCCTCGTCGAAAGCTTCGAGAATCTGGTCGCCAAAGCCCGCGAGCGTGCCCGGCGAGACGGCTTCGATAGGCTGCGCGAGCACCTCGAACGGTGCGGTAAATCCGACGAGATCGACCGCTTCGCCGCCCTGCTCGACCCGCCGGCTTGAGGTCGGGCCATTTTGAGCCGTTCCGGTGCTCGTTCACGCCTTTACTCATTGGGGGCGTCAGCGGACCGGAGTCCATCCAATGCCGAAGAAATCGTTTGCGTTCGGACCCAAAGAGCCGGCGAGGCTCGAGATCACTTGGACGGCAGGATGGAAGAACCTGACGGCTGAGGTGGATGGCCAACGGGTGCTGTCCTTCGTCAACGTGACCGGCCTCAAGGCGGGGGCCATTGCCCGGCTGGAGGATGGCCGTGAGCTGACGATTCGCCTGCGCTCTCAGCTCTTCGGGTCGCAATTGGAGGTGCTACTGGACGGTGCGCCCTTGACCGACACCGACCCGGACACCGAGACCGAACCCGAGGCCAGGGTCAGCTCAGCAGCCCAGGTGCTCTACGTCATCGCCGGCTTCTCGATAGGCTTTGGCTTGTTGGCCGAGCTGGGCCAGATCAAAGCTCTGCTCGAGCAGGGAATGGGTTGGTTTTCGGTTGCTACCGGGGTGGTTTATGCCGGTCTCGGGGCCTCTGCCAAACGGCAATCGAAAGTCGCCCTGACGACGGCGCTGATCCTCTTTACCCTCGACACGCTGTTGTTGTTTGGGTTTTCTTTGGCTGATCGGAACCGACTGCCTGTCGGTGCGGTGATCATGCGGGTCGTCTTTCTCGGCGCGATGCTTCGCGGCCTGTATGCCATGTCGGAAATCGAGCGCCGCCGCCGTCGCACTCGCGGCGAAGAGCCGAAAGAACGGCCGACCGGTGTGCTGATCGTGGCGCTGCTCAACTGCCTCGTCGGGGCCTGGTTGGCGGCTTGGAGCCTGATCTCCCGCCTCGGCTCGGATTCCTCGAAGATCTTCGACGGCTTGCTGGGTGCTCCGTCACCGCTGATCTTGAACGATACCTTGATCACCTGCGTGGTCTCCCTGGCCCAGATCGCCCTGGGGCTAGGCCTGCTGTCCGGTCGTGAGGGGGCCCGCGTGGGCTTCCTGCTCCTCGCCGCCTTCGCCGTGGCGTTCAGTGTGTGGCCGGTCTACCAGGCCTACACGTTGCTCGAGACCTTCAACCTCTTCGATGTCGGCAGGGCGTTCTTCTTCCTCGCCTGCGCGCGCGTCCTGATGGCTTCGTCGGCCAAGGAATACTTCAGCGCCGAGCTCATGACTCCGGTCGATGACTATCGGCCGTGGATGCAGTAGGCGCGGAGGCTCCCTCGGGTCGCCGGCAAGACCCCGCCAAACTTCCGGAGCTTGTTTCTCGTAGGACATTCCAAGGAGGCATCCCATGACCGACCCTTGGCGCTACCTCGACCGCCGCGAGCTCCTGCGCCGGAGCGCTTTGATGATTCCTGCCCTGCACGGCGGGCTCGTCGCAGGATCCGCCTGGGCCGAGACCACTCCGGCAGCGAACCCCCAGCCGGCGCCCCGTGCCCGCCACCCGGTGGAGTTCCTGGAGCTCGAGTTGCATTGCCATCGCCTCGAAGAACAGCGGATCTTCTACCGCGACGCCCTGGGTCTAGAAACCCGGCTCGAAGGGGCCGACCTAGTGGTTCAGGCCGGATCCACCCGACTCCGCTTCGTTTCCGCCGAGTCGGGCTCGCAGCCGATGTATCACTTCGCCTTCATGATCCCCGAGAACAAGCTCGATCGCGCCGTCGACTGGATGCGGGGTCGAGCGCCGTTGCTCCAACGGCGGGACGGCAGTGTCGTCTTCCATTTCAAACGCTGGAACGCCCACTCGATCTACTTCTTCGACCCGGCTGGCAACATCGCCGAGTTCATCGCCCACCATGCGCTGCCGACCGCCGCAGACGGCGACTTCTCGCCGCGCGACATTCTGTTCGCGTGCGAGATCGGCCTGGTCGCGCCCGACCTCGATCGCCTAGTCGGCGACCTCGACAGTCGTCTCGGCCTGCAGCCTTTCTTCAATACCAGCGACGTCTTCGCGCCGGTCGGTGATCGCCACGGGCTCTTCATCTGCGTCAAAGAGCACCGCCTCTGGTTGGCGACCGACCTGAAAGCAGAGATCTATCCGGTCACCGCGACCGTGCGGAGCACAGCCGACGATCTCGTCGAGCTGGCAGAGCTTCCGTTTCGCGTCCGAACACGGGCTTGAGCCTGCGCTCAGCTGACTCTTGTCGCGACCCCCAGCCCGTCGCCCAACGGCAGCACCAGAGCATCGAGCTGCGGATGTCGCACCAGGTACTGGTTGACCTCCCGCAGGGCCACGGTCGATTCGTCCTCGTCTTCAGCCGGCTCTGCGACCTGGCCTTGCCACAAGAGGTTGTCGAGCACCACCATCCCGCCAGGCCGCAGGCGTGGCACCAAGAGGTCGATGTATTGGCGGTACTCGGTCTTCACGGCGTCGACATAGGCGAGGTCAATCGGCTCATCGAGGGTCGGCAGGATCTCTAGCGCCGCGCCTTCCAGGAGCTCGACGCGGCCCATGACCCCGGCACGAGTGAGATAGCCCCGGGCCGTCTCGATCCTCTCGCGGCTCGTGTCGATCGAGACCACCCGTGCCGAGGATGCCCCACGCGCCAGACACAGGGTGCCGTAGCCGATGGCGGTCCCGACCTCGACCACGAGACGCGCCCCAGTAGCGCGTGCCAGAAGAGTCAAGAGCTGGCCCACCTCGGGATCCGAGATCGGGATGTCACCGGTCGCCGCCAGCGCCTCCATCTCCCCCAGCAGCGCGTCGCGTTGCGGGAGCAGGCTCTCGAGATAGCGTGCTTGGGCGGGTCGCAGGATGGTGTCGAAGCGGTCCTTCATGATTAACGGATGGTAGCACCCCGGGGATCTGGGCCATCAACTGCACGATGCGCGCCTTGGCCTTGAACCCCTGAAGTAGACGCTGACTGCACCCGCGTGAAGCGGAAGTAATAATCGCCCTCCTGCCAGGTCTTGCCTTCGTCAGGCGATCTGTAGATTCGTTTGACAAAGGAACCAGGTGTGATCTCCGAGTCCGTCTCGCGGTAGAGAAAATCGCCCTGGCCGTTGTAACCCCCGCGGCGCGTGATGTCGTACCCGCCATCATGGAAGTCACCGAGAAATTCGATCCGCTGATTGCGCAACGCATCGAAGTACCGGTGCACGAGACCGCGCTCAGGATCGTGGGTGACGATATGGAAACCATAGAAGCCGTCTGTCCGTGCCTCGAAGTACTCAGCCATGAGACTGAGACCGTCGCGCAGGTACCTGGCACGAAAGATCGACCGGACAGGGCTCTCCTCGAACTCGCCGGCGTCATTACGGGCAAAGTTCTGCACCGACCACTCGCCGAGCAAATACTTCAACTGGGCCAGGTCGGGAGCGGCCTTGGCGCTCACCGCTCCGAGCGGCGGGGTGGTGGTGGAGTTCGTGGCTTCGCTCTGCGCTGCCGCGGTGGCCACCGTTCCCAACGCCAAAACCAATCCGAGCCGGATGGCGAGCTTCATGGCTGTTTCTCCCGTGGTTCCCAGATCGTTGCGTTCGGCGGCAGATCCCATCTCGGGGCGCCGGATCCTCAAGCCGTCAATGAGAGTACGAGGCTTCGGCCGAGAGGTTCGCCACCGGGCTGCATCGGACAGTTCCAGACTCACCTCTTCGAACCGGACCCTCCGGGTGCTCGGAATCGTCGCGATCCGACATCACCTCGTCTTTTGAAGGAACGAAATCCGCCGTCTGAGGTGATGGGGCCCTTTCCAGGCGTTGTCCATCGCCACTTATTCGAAATAGCTCGAATTGGCGGCTAGCCCACGTCGACCCACTCAGTTGGCACGCGTTTCGAAGCTTTGAAACGTGCGCCAACTGGTAAAACTTTCGTTTTTCGCCGACCGAATGGTGTTTAACTCGGGGGTCGTCCCAATAACGGACACTGAACATTCGGTGGATCTGCACGGTGCAACGGCGAACCCTGAGGATCCTGAGGTTGTTTACAGGTCGTCGCAAGCCACTTTGGGCTGAAAACCTGGATGATTCGGCCGAAAGGGGCAGAAATCCTGAGGATCCTGAGGATGCTGAGGTTGTTTACCCCTACGCGCAAATCAGGTGCCTCTCGGGGGGGGGCACCGAGAGGAGTAGAAGACGAGAGTTGCGCGCGGGGGTCAGAAACCTGAGGATCCTCAGGATCCTCAGGCTGCGCCGCAAGCGGTGGCCGGTCTGGCACTCGCGTTACGGGAGTTCGACGGGGCAGGGGACCGCGAGTGGCAATTTGGCAATCGGCAGCCTCATCGGTCTCTCGCAGAGTGAAAAGGGCTCGTAGAAACAAAGAGAACGCAGGCCAAGCAGAGATTTCGC
>JBCCGX010000257.1:0-10357 GCA_039029035.1 Acidobacteriota bacterium
CCGGGTTTGCCAAGGATCCATAGGAGATCGGCTATACTATTTCTCCGTCAAATCGCCTTACGCTCCCCCCGGCTACTCTGAACCGATCCCGGAGGTCATCCCGTGTATCAGGCTCTCTCTCGATCCTCCCAAGCCCGACCGCGATCGACCGCTCTCGACACCCTGGTTCTAGCCCTGGCGGCCATACCTCTGCTGGCGACTCAGCTGGGCGCCCAGGTCTTCACCGACATCACCGCCACCGCCGGCGTCGGCCTGCCGAACACCTTGACCGAATCGGTCGCCTGGGGTGACTACGACAACGACGGCGACGAGGACCTCTACCTCACCAGCAATGGCCCCAACAACCTCTTCCGCAACGACGGCGGCGGCAACTTCACCGATGTCACTGGCATCGCCGGCGTCGGCGATGCCGGCTTCAGTGTCGGCACAGCCTTCGGCGATCTCGACAACGACGGTGACCTCGACCTCTACGTCGTCACCTTCATGGTCGGCTCCGACGTGCTCTACCGCAACGACGGCCCGGTGGGCCCGGGCGGTGAGACGGTCTTCACCAACATTGCCGCTGATGCCGGCGTCACCGACGAGAGCTCGAGCCGCGGCGTTGCCTTCGTCGACTACGATCGCGACGGCTTGCTCGACATCTACGTCAACGCCATCGGTCCTGACATCCTCTACCGCAACCTGGGCGACCTGAACTTCGAAAACGTCGCCGCCAAGCTTGGCGTGGCGACCGTCGGCCAGGGGGTCGGCGTGGTTGCCACCGATCTCGACAACAACGGCTGGCTCGATCTGTTCACCGGCAACCGGAGCAACGATCCCAACCGTCTCTACACCAACACCCAGTCGCAGTTCACCGACATCACGGTTTCCGCCGGCATCACCGAGATCGGCCTGGGGATGGGAGTGCTGTCGCTCGATTACGACAACGACCTCGACTTCGACCTCTACTGGACCTCCTGGCCGGGTGGCGGAGTAGACCCGCAACCCAACGCGCTGTACGAGAATCTCGGTAACGTCGGCACCGCGGCTGATTTTGCCCACGGCATCATGAGCTTCGTCGACGTCGCGACGGCTTCCGGCACCGAGGACGCGCTCGGCTGGGGCATCAGCTGCAACGCCGGCGATGTCGACAACGACGGCTGGGAGGATTTCTTCGTCACCAACGGCTTCGACGAATCCACCACCCCCAACGTGCTGTTCCAGAACAACACCAACGGCACCTTCACCGATATCACCGCCGCGATCGGCGGCGGTGACTTCGACGGCCGCGGCGTCGCCTTCGCCGACTTCGACAACGACGGTGACGTCGACCTGTGCGTCACCGGGGATACCGACGCCGAGACCCGCCTGTGGCGCAACGACACCGACAACGGCCACCGCTGGCTCACCCTGCGGCTGGTAGGGCAGGTGAGCAACCGCTCGGCCATCGGCGCGCGGGTCGAGGTCGAAACCGATCTCCTCACCCAGGTCAAGGAAGTGTCGAGCGGTGCCGGCCGCGGCTCCCAGAACAGCCTCCCGGTGGAATTCGGTCTGGGCAATTCCTCCACCATCGAGCGCGTCACCATCCGCTGGCCGCACGGCTTCGTTCAGACCCTGAACGACGTCGCCTTGGATCAACAGCTCACGGTGCTGGAAACCGTCGAGATCTTCAGCGACGGCTTCGAGTCGGGTAACACCTCGGCCTGGTAAGCACCGAGTGATGGGTGCAGGCCCTAGAACGGACCTGCATCCGGAATCAAACTTGGCGGTGACCGCTTGGGTCCTCAAGGCTGCGCCGCCTCAGGGCTGCGCGACTTGGAAATCGGCGGTCGCCGGCGTCGCCGGACGATCGAGATCACGGTGCCGCCAGTCGTCCTCGGCACGCATCGACTCGGCGAACCCCGCACTGTGCTGCGCCTTCGGAGGTCGCCGCCATGGCAGCGAGCCTCGGATCCTGAACAGCCAACCGACGAACGGCACCAAGATCGCGGTGAACAGCCATTGCCAGTACTCAGCGACGAACGACCCGATCCTCTGGCGACCCAAGACTTCGACCTCGATGACTCTCTCGAAAGTTCTGAGGGTCCTGGGAGTCTCTGTGCCATCAACGTCTAGCAGCGCCAAGATCACCAGGTGAAGCCGTTGCCGGCCAGGCTCGATCGCCTCGATCTCCCACTTCCACTCGTTGAGATTCTCGACCGAGATACCCTGCTGCGTATCGGTGATCGGCAGAATCTCGAAGCCGGTGCTCGACAAGCGAGCTTCCATGCGGGTCGAGATCTTGATGCGTCCGCCGTGCTTCTCTCCCTCGGCGTCGAGCAGGGCTTTCAACTCAGGGATCGAGCTTCGACGCGAGATCAAAAGCTTGATCACAGAGCTGCTGCGATAGTTCATCGTCGCGGGTGCGTTGAAGATCATGTTGGCTTCTTGCAGCGTCTCGAGCAGCGGATCGACACCGACGACAGACGGAGGCAGCGATGGCGCCTCTGGAGGTGATGGTGCCGGCTCAGGGATCGCCTCGGGCTCGATCTCGGTCTGTGGCGATGCCGCGTCGGCCGATCCCTCCACCCAGACCTGCTCCGTTCGAGTCTCCGTCGGCGCTTCGGGGGTTACGGATGGCCCCCTGCGCGGCGGTGGCCGCCTTTCGACGATCTGCGGCTCAGACCGCGGTTCCTCCGCCGCTACACTCGCGGCAGGTCTTTCTTCTTCAGCCGCCTGCCGCTGCTCGGCGGCAGGCTCCTCGACCGAGGCCGGGGCCTCTCGAACGACTCGCCCTGTACCAGCCAGATCCCTTGCTTTCGATCGCCTCGCCGTCTCGTCCCGCCGCGACCTAGGTTCCCATTGACCCATAGCGCCTGCTCGCGGCCCCCGGGCCGGCGGGCTCCCTGGTGCAATTCTCGAGACCTTCCATCAGGCGGGCTTGCTCTTCCGCGTGCTCCAGAATGGCGCCCTGGTGCAGCGACATGTGCCAGACGTCGACGGCGCCTGGGCAATCGCCCAGCCGATAGAGCGCCAGACCGAGGTAGAAATAAGGCAGATACGATTCTCGGCGAAGACCGTGGACTCTGATCCTGCGACCGGCCTCGTCATCGGCAGCGATCGCCTCGCGCATGTGCTGCGCCGCCGCCGCCCAGTCTTCCGCCGCGACAGCCGCGAGGCCGGCGCGATAGCTCTGCCGCGGGCTAGCCGCGAGCGTCGTTGGCCAAAGAGCCGCCGTTAGGACACAGATCACAAGCGCCCCGATGGCGCTGGCGTTCCAAACGCTTCTGTTCATCTCAGGTGCCTCCCGATCACAATTCAGTGCAGTCGTGCCTGGTCAGGCAGCTCAAAAGAAATGGCGGCTATCCGAAGATCCATCCGCTCCCTATCAGTATAGCCGACGCACAGCGCCGGGCAAATCAGGCGACCACCCTCAAGGGCAGGTCGCCAGGGCATTGGTGTCGGTGATCGCCGGGGCAGCGGTGCCGAGGGGATTGAGATACATCACCGTCTCGCCACTGCGGGTATCGGTCACCTGCAGGGTGTACTCGACGTCGGTGGTGGCGCTGGCGAAGACCCAGAAACGTTCATTGAAGTCACAGCCGTCGAGCACTTTGACCAGCAGCTCCCAGTTGTCGGGGCTGAAGAACCAGAACAGGCCGGAGTCGTTGGATTCGACCGGCACCACCTCACCCGGACCGCTCTGGCCGGCGGGGTCGCGCCAGTCGGCCTCCACACGAAAGCGATCTTGGTTGAGGCACAAGGTGCGCGGACCGGCGATGCAGCCGACGTGGAAGGTGGACACCGCGTTGAGACGCGTGTCGAGCACATAGACACTGCGATTGTCGTTGCTGGCCAGAACGTGCTCGGGCCTGACGAGGCCATCGACGCCCCCGGTCGCTGATCGAGTCCCTTCGCCCTGGATCAGAGCCTCGACGAACGATAACGAGCCCCTCTCCGGGTCGCGGTCGAACACCGCCAGGGCATTGTCGTCCCGCCCGACGACATAGACTCGCCGACCGTCCGCGGCCAGAGCGACCGAACGGGGCGCGGCCAAACCTTCAACGCCGTCCTGGCCATCGAAATGCTCTTCGAGCAAGGTGAGCGAGCCGTCGACGAGGCTGCGCTCCCAGACCTGCAGCGAGCTGATCGTGCCGTAGAGCCCGGTCCGTACTGCGAGCAGGAAGCGGCCGTCGGCGCTGAGCTGCAGCGCATTCACTTCGCTGGCCGCGAAGCGCTCGCGCAGGCTCAAGGCGCCGGTATCGGGGTCGAGATCGAGCAAAAAGATCCCCACATCGCTGGCGACGTAGAGATGGCGGCCGTCGGGACTGGGCGCCAGATCGGTCGGATCCTGATTGTAGGAATCGAACGCATCCTCGTCGACAAAGGTCACCGCGCCGGTCGTCGAATCTCGCGCCAAGACCCCGACCAGGCCGATACGGTCCTCGATGATGTAGAGGTAGCGGCCGTCCGGGCTCAAGGCGACGCCGTTGAAATCCCGCCCATAACCCCCTCCGATCGGAAACTCCAACGCCTGCAAGAAGGTCAGTGAGCCGCTGGTCGGATCCCGTGCCAGCGTCACCAAGGTGTTGTCACGATCGCTGACGGCGTAGACATGGAACCCGTCCGGGCTGACCGCGATCGCCCTGGGGCTATCGAGCCCCTCGACCCCACCTTCAGCGTTGATCAAGGCTTCGACGAAGCGCCAGCTGCCGTCGGCGCGCCGCGCCAAATGCACGATCGAGTCGGCGGCCAGGCCGACGAAGTAGAGGTGATCGCCGTCCGGGCTGAGGGCGGCGGCGTAAGGGAAATGAAAGCCCTCCACGGCATCGACCCGCGGCACGGTGGCGGCGCCCACATAGCTCAACGCGCCGTCGCTCGACTGGCGCTCGAACACCGCCCAGAACGCCTCGCCGCCGAAGGAGTAGACATGCGAGCCGTCCGGGCTGAGGCCCATTTCGAACGCCCCATCGAGCCCCGCCGCACCATGCTCGGCCTGGGTCTGCAGCTCGACCAGCTGCAAGCTGCCGCTGGCGACGTCGCGCGAGAAGACCCCCACCGTGCCGGCAAAGCTGGCGGTGTAGATCTGGCGCCCATCGGCGCTCGGGACGATGGCTTCGGGCGAGCCCAGGTCGGCGATCATGTCCGGCAGCTGCTCGCCGCGATAGGTCAAGGTGCCGTCGCTCGACTGGCGGTCGAACACACCGAGCGAGCCGTCCCCCTGGGTCGAGTCGGTCTGCACGGCGTAGAGGTGTCGCCCATCCGGGCTCAGAACGATCGCCGTGAACGTGGTGTTTGGCAAGCCATTCTCACCGACGGTCAGCGACTCGACGTAGCTCAGAGCCCCACTTCCCGCCTCGCGGGCGAAGAGAGTGATGCTGCGAAAGTTGCTCACGTAGAGGTGCTCACCGTCGGCGCTGAGCACCAGCGAGCTCAAGAAGCCCAGGTTGCCCAAAGACTGTCCAATCACCGCCAGCTCCGCCTCGACGAAGGTCAGCCGGCCACTGGCCTCGTCGCGAGCGAACACGGCCAGCAGATCGGTCCCTGGACTGATGGCGAATTGGAGGCTCATGGTGTAGACAAACCGTCCGTCCGAGCTGACCGCGACCGCGGCGGCCGAGCGCAGCCCGTCGACGCCTTCGTCGCCATCAATCAAGGTTTGGATGCGCTCCAGGCGGCCGGAGGGAAGGGAGCGCTCGTAGACCTCGAGCGCCCCAAAGAGCCCGTGGTCGATGGCGACGTAGACGTTGCGTCCATCCGGGCTGACAGTGACGCCCCGCGGGAAGCCCGGCCCGAGGTGGTAGTGGATCTCGACCAGGCTCAGAGAGCCAGTCGCTGCATCGCGCTCGAAGACCGATGTGGAGCCATCGCCCACCGCATAGAGATGTGATCCGTCGGGGCTGAAGCTCACCGTGTCCAGGCGATCGGTCGGCTTGCCCTTGAGGCTGTCCTGGAAGGTGAGCCCGAGAATCTGGCCTGATCCGAAGAAGGTCGCGCCGATCAACCACAGCACGCCCAAGTGATGACAACAGATTCGATTCATAGTGGCACCTGCAAAGGAGGTCAGTTCATCTCAGCCCGGCAACGGTATCACGGCCCCGGTCGGTCAGCCTCGGTCGCAGCCCCGGCAAGTCAGCCTCTCGCAGGTCAGTCCCCTGCAGGTCAGTCCCCTGCAGATCAGTCCCCCAGACCCCGAAAGCTTGCCGGATCGAGGCCCAGTCGGCGCAGCTTCTTCTGCAGATTCTGACGGTGCATTCCAGCCTCGCGGGCGGCGCGGGAGACGTTGCCGCGATGGCGGCGCAGGGCGGCGGTAAAGAAGTCGCGCTCGAAGGCATCGATCGCCGCGGTCTTGGCGTCCTGAAAGTCGATCTGCTGATCGGTCGCCGTCAGGTGCACGGCTTCAGCAGCGGGCCGGGACGCGCCCGAGCCGCCGCGGATCTCCGCCGGCAGATCCTCGAGCTGCACCGCGCCGCGACAGAAGATCGCCGCCCGCTCCATGGCGTTGCGCAGCTCGCGCACGTTGCCCGGCCAGGTGTGGGCCTGGAGCGCCGCCGACGCCTCCGGCGCCAGCTCGACGCCCAGCGGGCCGGAGGTCGGCCGCCCAGGCGGGGCGAGGAAGTGCCGCGCCAGGAGCACGACGTCGCCTTGGCGCTGGGTCAGGGGCGGCACTTCGAGCTCGACCACCCGCAGGCGATAGTAGAGGTCCTCGCGAAACTGCTGCTCGTGTGCCAGGGCTAGCAGATCGCGATGGGTCGCGGCGATCACCCGCACGTCGACCCGCACCGCCTGGCCGCCACCCAGGGGCTCGACCAGGCGCTCCTGCAGCACGCGCAGGAGCTTGGCCTGGGCCGCCAGCGGCATGTCGCCGATCTCGTCGAGGAAGAGGGTACCGCCATGAGCCTCGCGGAAACGGCCGACGCGGTCGCGATCGGCGCCGGTGAAGGCCCCCTTACGGTGGCCGAAGAGCTCACTCTCGAGTAGGCTCTCCGGCACCGCGGCACAATTGAGGGCGACGAAGGGCCCACCAGCGACGCCGCTCAGCTGGTGGATGCGGCGGGCAACCAGTTCCTTACCGGTGCCGGTGGCGCCGCGGATCAGGACGCTGGCCGTGGTCGGCGCCACGGCCTCGATCTCGCCGAACAGCTGGCGCATGGCCGGCGATTCGCCGAGCAGATCGCCCGACCCACCGAGGCGCCGCACCTCGGCCGCCAGGGCCCGATTCTCGCGCCGCAGGTGGGTGCGCTCCAGAGTGCGCGACACCACCCAACGCAGCTCCTCGATCTCGTAGGGTTTGGCGAGGAAATCAGCGGCTCCCGCCTTGACCGCATCGATCGCGGTGCGCAGGCTCGAGTCGGCGGTCACCATCACCACCGGTGGCGGCTGCGGCAGCTCCAGGATGCGGGCCAGGGTCGTGCGCCCGTCGAGGCCCGGCATGCGCAGATCGAGCAATACGAGGTCCGCCGGCTCCCCGGCCAGCACCTCCAAGCACTCCACCCCGCTGCCGCACTCGACATAGTCGAAGGCGCCGCCCAAGGCGCGCACCAGGCCGCGGCGTGCCGCCGGCTCGTCGTCACAGACGAGGATGCGATGGCGCACCGACGGGCTCATCCCGCCCCCTCGGCGGTCAGGCTCGGCGCCGCGACCGAGAAGACGACCTGCTCGGCGCGTGAGGAGACCTCGATCTCGCCGCCGATCTCGTCCACCCGACGAGCGACGAGGGGCAAGCCGAGGCCGGTGCCGCCGGTGCTGACGAAGGGCTCGAAGATACGGTGCCGCGCTTCGGCGTCGAGTGGTTCGCCAGGATTCGACGTCTCGAAGACGATGCCCTCGTCGTCGCTGCTGAGCCGGGCCGCGGCGCGACCGCCGACCGGCGTGTGCTCGATGGCATTGAGCACCAGGTTGAAGATCACCGTCTGCCAGGCCGCCGCCGATCCCGCCACCGGCCCCACCGGATCGATCGCACTGGCAAGCTCGACCCCGCGCTTGCGGGCTTCGGCCTGCAGCACGTAGACCGCACTCTGCACCAGCGCCCCGAGATCCGCCGGCTCACCGGCGCGGGGCCGGGCCAGGCCGAGGATCTCGCGCGTCGTCTCGTGCAGGCGGTCGATCTGCTCGACGATGATGTCGAGGTCGGCGACGCCATTGGCGCCGTCGTCGGCCGCCGCCAGGTCTTCGCGCAGGGCCTGGGCCAGGGCCTTCATCGACGACAGCGGGTTCTTGATCTCGTGCGCCAGGGAGGCCGACACCAGGCCGAGCATGCCCAGGCGCTCCTGCTCCACCAGGCGGGTCTCCTCGGCCAGGCGCGCCTGCAGCAGCCGACGCAGGGCCAGCGTGCCGGCGAGCTGGCGGATCACCAGGCGCACCGCCTCGAGCTCGTCGACCGAGTAGGCGCCGCCGGTGGCGCTGGTCGACAGCGCCAAGACACCCTCGAGCTCGCCTTCGACCCGCAGCGGGAAGACGGCGTGCAGCCGCTGGCGCGTCAGCAAGGACGCCAGCTGCGAGCTCGGCGGTGCCAGCCGGTGCACCACCGCCGCGTCGTTGCCGGCAAAGTGACTCCAGAACGGTGCCGTCGCCGGCTCGGCCTCCGGCGCCGGCAGGAAGCTCGCCTGGCTGCCCAGCCAGCGGCCGAGCTCCGCCGCGGTCCGGCGCAGGGCCTCGCTCTCGTGGGTGTCGATATTCTGGATGTGGTTCATCAGCCGGTCGAGCTCGCGCGGCGAGAGATTCTTGCCCAACAGGCGCCGTAGAGCCGGTGAACGGCTCGCCGCCCAGCGCTCGAGCGGCCTGTAGACGGTGCCCAACAACAAGGCCAGCAGCAAGCCCCATGCCACGAAGCGCCGCAGCAGCTGGACATCGCCACCGCCCAGGGCCGGCCCGGCCGCAATCACCAGAAGGACCAGCACCAGGACTCCGAGGAAATGGCGCAGGGTGCCGTGGGACAGAGAGAGGCGCAGCAGGTTGTAGCGCTGCACATAGAAAGTGAAGAGCGCCCCCGGCAAGACCAGGCCACCGAGCAGCACGGTGCGCAACAGGCGCTCCCAACCCGTCGCCTCATCGGACCAGGGCGCGAAGAAGCCACTCGCCACCAGCAGGGCCAGCAGCGCCGCCAAGATACCACCCAGGGCGCGCAGGAAGCTCAGCAGGCGGTGGTCGTCGATACGGCGCGAGAGCTGTATCGCCAGCCACGCCGCGAGACCCAAGGACAGCACCGCATGGGCGATGATCAGCGGATAGAGCTGGGGGACCGCCGCTCCCAGCAAGGGCTGGCCGGAGCGGGCGAAATCCACCGCCGGCGCAGCGAACAGGCCGAGGGAGAGGTAGGCCGGCAGGTGGAGATAGCGCACCGAAAGGGGCCAATTGGCGAAGCCCGCGAGGGTGATCTTCTGCAGGGTGTGGACCAGGAGTGGCAGGCTCAGCAGCCAGGCGAAGGCCCGACAGAGATCGAGCGCGGTGCCGGGCACGGCCAGCGCTCGCGGCGTGCCGACCAGCATATAGAGGGTCTGGTCGAGCAGGGTGCCCCCGAACCACAGAGTGAGACAGACCACCAGAAGGCGCACCGGCCAGTTGCCGGCCAGCACTTCCCGCCGCCGCAGGAGCTCGCGGGTGAGAAAACCATAGAGCAGCGTGCCGATCAGGAAGAGCAGCTGTTCGAGGTAGAGGGCGAGCTCGTTGAGGGGATCAGCCGGCATGACGCCCTACTTTCTCAGATTCAGGCCGCTCGGCGGCGCCAGTGCAGCTCCAATGCTGCACTTGTGCGGTCTGCGAACTGCACTCCACCGGCTGCACCGCGCCGCCAAGCGGCCTGAAACGCCTGCGTCTCAACGACTTGCCCGCCTCCGCCGGCCTGGTACGCGGCTTGTAACAGTGCCTGCCGAACAAGGAGGCTCATGATGCAAACCGCGCAACCCGAACCCGCCAAGCCCGATCTTCCCTTACCTTCTGCCCCCGAGGACGTCGACCGAGGTCTGCGTTCGGTGCAAGGCATCCGCTGGCTGCTGTTGGCCGGCGGGCTCGTCGTCGCCGTCTCGGTCGTCCGCCTGGTGGCCGCCGAATGGGGCGCTCTGGGAGCGAGCGCCCGATTCCTCACCCTGGTCCTCGGCGCTCTGAGTATTTACGCTGCCGGTGATCTCACCCGCCACCGCTTGCGCCTGCCGGTGGCGGGCTCGGCGTTTCTTTACCTCTTCGCCGCGATCGTCCCGCTGCTGGGCTGGGGTGCAGCCCACCTGCGGCTGGTCGACGCCCCCTTCGGCTGGGCCAGCCTGGTGGTCGGCCTGGGGAGCCTGCTCGCCGCCAGCGATCGGTTGATGCGCCGGGTTCTGAGCTACCGCGGTGCGGTCTACACCGCGACCCTGGGGATCCTGCTGGCAGCCCTGCCTCTCTTGCCTTTCCTCGAGCAGCAAGC
>JBCCGX010000258.1:0-10309 GCA_039029035.1 Acidobacteriota bacterium
CCGATGACACCCAACGCGCCAGCCTTACCCGCGACCAGGCCAAGGATCCTGCCCCAACAAAGGGTTGCCATGCGTGACGGTGTCCACTTGTGCACCGACATCTTCCTGCCACCAGAGGATTCGGAACGTGCCACGACAGTGCTATTGCGTACCCCCTACAATCGTGCCCAACCTTTTCTTCTGCGCCTCGCCATGCACCTGAATCAATCAGGGTTTGCCGCGGCGCTGCAGGATTGCCGGGGCCGGTACAAGTCTGAAGGTGAGCTCGACTGGCGGCTAGAGTCCGCGGACACCAAGGATACCCTCGCATGGATTGTCGACCAGGCATGGTCGGACGGCAGAGTGAGCTTGATCGGTTTGTCGATCTCGTCTCTCGGCTACTTTCCTTTGCTTGCCGGTGACCTCCCTGACGGAGCACAGATTCCGGCTGTCATCAACATCATGGGCGCCCTGGATCTACACAGCCTCTTCTACCATCAAGGTGCTCTGAGATTACATTGGGCGCTACCTTGGCTGCACATCGTGCATGGCAAGAAGGAAGACAAGCGCTGGCGCCAGAAACCGTGGCGCAGTCTTTATCGCGAAGCATTGTCCGAACTGCCGGACGACGGCAGCTTCGATGCCGAATTCTGGCGCTTCGTACGTCGGCATCCGGAAAAGAGCGAGGAATGGAAACCCTACGACGGAGGATCCTTTCTTTCCCGGATCGAGACACCGATGCTCCACCTCTCAGGTTGGAACGACTTCATGCTCGGTCAAACCTTGAGCACTTATCACGGCCTCACGGACCAGCAGACGAAGCAGAAAGGCCGCCAAAAGCTGGTCATCGGCCCCTGGGACCACGCCAATCTGCTCGATGGCCGTAAGCCAGGAAGTGTCAATGACGGCGGCTTTGATATCGAAGACCTGGTCGTTGGCTGGCTGGAGCGTTGGACTCGCCCGGACGCAGAGCGGAGCCTGGCCGCCCGTTCTCTGGCGTCCGGCTCCGACGTCCTGCTGTTCGTGCAAGGCGAAAGACGCTGGGTCGGCTTCGACAGTTGGCCTCGAAGTGGCAGCTACGAGCTCTTCCTCGCCCACAGTGGCGACGACGCCCGATCTGGAGAGGGCACACTGACCCCTGACCGTCCCTCGACCGGCGAGGATACGGTCCTCTTCGACCCCGAATCGCCAGTTCCCACGGTCGGCGGACCGATTTGGCCCTTCCCGGCTGCCGGTCTGAAGCCTGGGCATGGCGATCAGTCGGCGATCGAAGGCCGTGACGATGTCCTCCTCTACACCTCGTCGGTGCTCGACCGGCCCCTGACGATTGCCGGCGCTGTCGAGGTCGAGCTCTGGCAGGCAGCGCATCCCGATGCGGCCGCGGGCGCTGCAGCCGAGCCAGTCGACTGGAGTATCCGCCTGACCGATGTCAGCCCTGCCGGCAAATCGTCCGTGATTGCCAGCGGCCATGCCCGTCTCCGATCGCAGTCTGGCGCCACGAAAGTGCATGTGGATGCCCGAGGCCTTGCCCGGGTCGTCCCCGCCGGGCATCGCCTGCGACTAGATATCGCCGGCAGCAACTTTCCGCAATTCGATCTGCCACCCGGCGTCGAGACTCGACGTCCTCAGTCCCTCCTGCGGGGTGGTGAGCACGCGTCTGTTCTTCGACTCTCGACCCTGAATCCCGCGCAGCTAAGATCCCGGCAGCTGGATCCACTCAGAGATGTCGACCGGAGCTTCTTGGGTCGCACCAAGATGCGGCTGCAAACCAAGGCCTACGAGGTGATCAGCGCTCAGTTCGGCCGCCCACGCGGCTTCCTCGGTCATCTAACAGGCTGGGCGCTGGCGCGTCTCAATGTGGTCACCAACGACTTCTGCCTCGAACAACTTGCCATCGAGCCAGATGACCAGGTGCTCGAAATCGGCTTCGGCCCTGGCTGGTCGATCCGTCGGGCGGCCGCTCTCGCCAAGAACGGGCGCGTTTACGGAATCGACGTGTCGAAGGTCATGCTGAAGCAAGCACGGCGGCGAAATTCCAAGGCCATTCGCCAGGGACGTGTCGAACTTCGCCTCGGAAATGTCAATGACTTGCCCTACAAAGAGCCTGCGACCTTCCACAAGGTCTATGGTGTCAATTCGATCCAGCTCTGGCCCAAACCCATCGACAACCTTCGCCAAGTTCGCCAACTGATGAAAGCCGGGGCCGTCATCTCGCTCGCCTTGCAGCCTCAGTGGCTACGCACAGAAGCACAGGTACGTGCTCTGGGGGGGCAAAAACTGCGACTGCTTCGGCAGGCCGGATTCGTCGGTGCCCGTCTGGAAATCAAACGAATGGCACCGGTACCAGCTTTTTGCGCCGTCGCCACAAATCCAGAGGAAGCTCCAGCGGAGATTGACCGAGCGCGGCTCAGAGTCGATCGCGACATTCCCCAGTCTCTGATTCCTCGGTCACTGTGACGTCATCGTGGCCCACGGCGGCTATAATACAGAGATGTCTGTCCGTGTCGAAACTCGAAATTCAAGGGCAGGCCAGCATCCGGAGCGATAGATGACCACTGTCGACACCAGATCTCTCTATCTCGAGCTGATGAAGAGATCCCTCATCGGATTAACGATGGAGGATCCTTCTCTGGCCTCTTTCCAGAGTTTCGAGAAACCCACTTTCAAGGTTCAGGACTTCGATCCAAGAGTTCGTGAGAACGGAATGGACTGGCCGGGCCAGGCGCTGTCCATGATCGGAGCCCACCGAATGGATAATATCCGCTCTTGCCTCGAAACGGTGATCGCCGATGACGTGCCGGGAGACCTCATCGAAACCGGCGTATGGAGGGGTGGCGCGACGATCTTCATGCGGGCCATACTCCAAGCCTACGGCATCGTGAATCGCATTGTCTGGGTCGCCGATTCCTTCCGGGGCGTCCCCCCGCCGAACTTCGAAAAGTATCCGGAGGTTCCGGGACTCGATCTCTCGCGTTTCGATGCCTTGGCGGTCTCGCTCGAAAAGGTCAAAACCAACTTCGAACGGTATGGCCTTCTGGACCAGCAAGTGCGCTTCCTGAAAGGCTGGTTCAAAGACACCCTGCCGCAAGCGCCTATTGAACAGCTATCCATCCTCAGGCTTGATGGTGATCTCTACGAGTCTACGATCGACGCACTTTCCAGTCTCTATCCAAAACTGTCCGACGGCGGCTTCGTCATCATCGACGACTATTTTATTCCAGCCTGCGCCAAGGCGGTCGAGGATTACCGTCTCGAGCAGAAGATCATGGACGAAATCCTACGCATCGACGACCAGGGAGTCTACTGGCGCAAGACGAGCTCAGGCCGTCGCCCTCAAGTATAGATACCAGAAAGATTGACCGGGCAATCTCATCGCCAGCCGATCTCTAATCCCCTACTCCCGGAAAAAGTCCGGAAAAATTCACCAGCCCGTCGCGGAGACATCGAGCCGGGACGCCCAATTGCGCGAACCGGCCCTTGACCCCGACGCCAAGCGCAGCTTGATCGGGATCGCCGACTTCGTGCGCTCGCCTGCTCTCTATTACTCTCGCTCCGTGTCGAGATCGAGCCGGCCTCCAGTTGCGCACACTGCCCTTGAGATGCTCCTACAGACCGGCAGAATCCATCTGCCGAAGACGCAGCAGACGGAGATTCTGGCCCGTGAGCTGCTGGAGTGCGAGATCCGAGTCGAGAGCGACGCCAACGAGCGCTACGGGTCCTTCTTGGTGGGCACCCAGGACGACCTGGTGATGGCGCTCGGGCTTGCCGTTCAGACGGACATGCCGCATCCCGGCGTGGTGTCGGGCTCGCTGCCTCGGCCGCCGGGCTGGTAGACAACAGCGGGCGCGGCTGGGGATCGCTACTGCATAGAATGAAGAGTGTTTATCGGGATCTCGCGGCGCTACTCGAGATCTTTCCCGAGCCAGGATCGAGTCTCAGACACACCGACGCCGCCGCTACTCGAGTTGTAGCGAGGTTCCGATAAACACTCTTCAGACACTGGTTTTGGCCCTACCCCGGTTATCCCGGCGCTTCTCCCGGAAATGACATGACTTGCTCATGCTCGAGCCGAGGGCGGCCGAGGGCACGCACAGTCCCAGAGGCGCCCGATTGCGCGAACTGACCTTGAACCCTGGCGCGCCTCCCTTGTCTCCCCCGTGTTCCGCCCCACGCCCAATCGCTGAGTGGCCTCTGTTCGCGGCGTCGACGAAGACGGCGACGGCCGCTCCGAAGGCGGCATCGTCACCAAGGCCTTCCGCTTCTGAGCGGCGTCGATGCACTCGGCGGCCGGCAACAGCCGGCCGCCAGCGCAACGCTCGCGGCATGGATAAAAAATTCCTTGCCACTGCACAGTTCCGGTGCGCTTTGTCGCCTATCAATATAGACGGCAAGCTTGGCCTACTGGCCGCCTGGCAGCAGCCCGGTCTGTGCATCGACCTGCTGCTGCGACAACCCACCCTCGTTGCGCACGAAGGGTGCCACCTCGACTCCCGCGCGCGGAGTCGTCCACTGACCTTCGATCAGGGAGACGTTATCGAAGAGAACAGAAGGAGCTTTTCTCATCCGGTGATGACAAGTCCGCCAAGCAGGCGGTCTTGTCACGAACAACGTGTCGCTTCGATTTCTCACGACTGTCAATCAACCAAAGGACAACTCATGAAACTGAATCAACCGCTCGTTCTGTTGTCGGCGATCTGCGCTGCGGTGCTGATCGCCGCGCCGTCCTTCGCTGCCACATGTAACGGCAAGACCGCGAACATCACCGGTACCGGCGGGGCCGACACGCTGGCCGGGGGCGGCGGCGCCGACGTCATTGCCGGACTCGGCGGCAATGACGTGATCTATGGCAACGGCGGCAACGACGACGTTTGCGGCGACAGCGGCAACGATCGCGTCTACGGTAGCGAGAACGACGACTACGTCAATGGTGGCACCGGTGACGACGACGTCCACGGCAATCCCGGAAACGACGATCTGCGCGGCGAAAGCGGCAGAGACACCTTCTGGGCCGCGGCCGGCAACGACGTGCTGCGTGGCGGCTCCCATGACGACACCATGTACGGCCACGGCGGCAACGACACCATGTACGGCGATGGCGAGAACGATCTCGTGCGCGGCATGGACGGGGCCGACTGGATCTACGGCGGTGACGGGGTCGACGACCTGCGGGGCGAGAACGGCAACGATCGCCTGTTCGGTCAAAACGGCACCGACGTCCTGGACGGCGGCGCCGGCACCGACATCCTGGACGGCGGCGCCGGCTTCGATATCTGCGTCAACGGCGAGACGCTGATCAGCTGCAACGACGGCCCCCCCTTTCCGCCATTCTTTTGATCTGAAGTCCGACTGATCACACGACCGGAGCCAGGCGCCGGCTCCGGTCGACTCGCGACATCGCGATCCCTGCCCATTCCCTCAACGCTCGCTTCTCCCAACGAGGCCTCCATGCACGGTTTCTACCCGTTCCGCCCGCTCGTTGCAGCGGCAGTCTGCGCGCTCTCTTTGGTCGCGGCCGGCCGCGCCCTCGCCACCGACGACCCGTTGATCAGCGGCCGAGCCCTGGACGCCGAAGCACGCCCCCTGGCCGGCGCCCGTGCTCAGCTCATTCCCCTCCCCAACAACTACGACATCGCCACGAGTGTGCTCTCCGACCGTCCGCTGGCGCCGATCGCCAGCGTGCGCTGTGACCGCCGGGGCGGTTACCGCTTCTCCGCGCCTGCCGGTCTCTACCGCGTGCAGGTCACGGCGCCCGGCCACCTAGCCGTGCGCTACCAACCCCTGCCAGTGGCCGACGATGTCGAGCTGCCGCCGGTCTATCTGCGGCCGGCCGAACCGGCCGTCCTTGAGTTCAAACGCCGCGACGGACGGCCGGTGCCCGGCGCCTGGATCCACGTCGCCAGCTCATCTACCGGACCGCGACCGGCCATCGCCCGCGAAGCCACCCGCGACGGCTGGCGGCCGGCGAAGCGTTCAGGCGTCACCGACGAAGCGGGACGACTGACGGTCGATCGCGCCGTCGGCGAATGGCTCGACCTCACCCTCGTGCCCCCCTGGAGCCACCGCCCGCAGCGCATCCTGCGGGTCGAAGGGGTCCGCTACTCGCTCGATCCCGGCGACGCCCCGCGCCGTACGCTCAAGATCACCGACGCCCGCGGCGAGCCGCTCGCCGGAGCCCTCGCCCTGCTCGGCACCGAAGGCATACCTGTAGGCGCCACCGACGACGCCGGCCAGTTGACTCTGATCGGCCACTTCTCCGAGCCCGAACGCCTCCTCCTGCTGGCCGCGGACGGTCGCACTTCCACGACCACCTTCGTGACGCCCCGGGCCGGCGTCATCCTCCGGCAACTACCCGATCTCGACGTCATGACCGGTCGCGCTCTTTCGATCGTGGAGCGCCGGGCACTACCCGGCGCGGTCGTGTGGTCGAGCCAGGATCCGGGCCGCTTCACCCGCAGCGACGCGGTCGGCTCCTGGACGTTGCCGCTGCCGCCGAGCGCCAGCAAGCGCTGGCTCGAGGCACGCGCTCGCCACCATCTCCCCCGTCTCTTCGTCCCCGAGAGCCGCCGCCAATGGCAGGGGCAGGAGATCGCGATGGTGCTCGAACCGGCCGCCAGGGTCCGTGGCACCGTCGTCGACCGCGAGGGCCGCCCCCTGCCGGGGGTCGACCTGCGCCTCGACAGCGACAACCCGTGGCCGGGGTTCAACCTCGATCGCGCCGAGTCCCGGGCTCTCTCGGACGACCGCGGTCACTTCGCGCTCCCTCTGTGGGCCGACGGCCTCTACACCTTGAGCGCGCGCTCCATCGGCTTCGTCGAGATCCGGCGCGAGATCGGTCGCGCCCAGACGGCGGCGCCCCTGACCCTCGTACTACAGGTCCAGCAGGCGGCCTATGGCCGGGTGCTGGACGCGCAGGAGCAGCCGGTCGAAGGCGTTTCGGTACTCGTCACGGCAAGCGCCACCGCGACAAACGACGCCGCGACAAACGACGCAGACAATCCCTACGCCGGCGTCAGCGACGCCGACGGCCGCTTCACCCTGGTCGCCCTGCCCGCCTCGATCATCGACCTCGCCGCACGGCGATCGGGATTCGCGCCGATGACGGTGCGCGGAATCGACGTCACAACGCCGCCCGCCAACGCCGAGGGCGATGCGAGCTCAGGCCCCGTCGACCTCGGCACCCTGATTCTGGAGCCCGGCGCCCGCATCATCGGCCGGATCGTCGACGACGCGGGCGAGCCGGTCCCTGGCGCCGCAGTGTGGACGGTCGACGCCGTGCGCTCCGCCTTTCGCGAGCAGGTCGAGGCCTTGCGCCAGCGGGAGCCGGACGGTAAGAGCGCCGACGACGGAGGGTTCACGGTCGACGATCTGGCGGCCGAGCGCCGGCTCGACCTGGTCGCCTTCCGCGCCGGCTTCCTGCCGCAGGCGGCGACCGGCGTGACGGCGGGCGGCGAAGAGCCGGTCGAGATCGTGCTGCCGGCGGCGGCGACCATCGCCGGCCGAGTCAGCGACCGCGACGGACGGGGGATCGCCGGTGCGGCGCTCACCCTCGCTCCTCACCTGCTCGACGAAGGCGCGCTGGCTCCCACTGCGCTCGACGGTGACGACGTGCAATTCATCCGCACCGACGGCGACGGCCACTACCTCTTCGAGGTCGTGACCCCGGGCAAGTACCGGATCAGCGCCTTCTCCAACGCCCATCAACCGGCACCGGACGCGTCGGTCGAGGTCGCGGCTCGCGAGCGCCTCGCAGAGGTCGACTTCGTGCTCGCCGAGGGGGCTGTGCTCACCGGAGTCGCGCTGACCGAAGACGACGAGCCGCTGCGCGGCGTCCGGGTCACCGTCGACCAGGCTTATGGCGTCAGCGACTCGCAAGGCCGCTTCAGGGTCCGCGGCATCCCGCCGGGAAGGCGGACCGTGGAAGGCCGGCACGCGCGCCTGCCGCGGGTGATTCGCGAGCTCGAAATCGAGCCGGGCGAGAATGCGACCGAGCTGATCTTCGCCTTCGGCGTGGAGGTCGTGGGGCGGGTTACCGACCCGGCCGGCAACCCCTTGGGCGGTGTCTGGGTCACCCTCGACGGCGGCCATCTCTACACCGAATATGGTGGCACCAGCGACAGCGAAGGCGACTTCGTGCTCGCCGACGTCGCGCCGGGAGACTACCGCCTGCGCGCGAGCAAGCAGGGCTTTGCGCCCTTCGAGGACGCCGCCGCCCTGCGCATCGGCGAGGCGGCGCCGGGCGCGGTGCAGGTCGTCCTGGAGTCCGGTGCCACCGTCGCCGGCCAGCTGCTCGGTCTCGAGTTCGAAGCCGTCGAGACGGTCCGGGTGTCGGCCGAGGCCGGTCGGCGGGAGATCGCCGGTCAGGTCGACTACGAGGGTCGCTACGAGATCTCCGATCTGCCGCCGGGCGATTGGCTGGTGCGGGCCGAGGTTCCGGGAACCGGCCGCGAGGCCCACGCCCGGGTGCCGCTGGCGGCCGGCGCCCACGCCGAGCAGGATCTCGACTTCGAGACCGGAGCCCGCCTCTCCGGCACCGTCTTGTGGCAGGGCTCACCGTTGCCGCGCACCGTCGTCGCCCTGCGCGGCAAAGGTGAGGCAATCGAACGCCAGGCCGTCTCGAATCACGACGGCCGCTTCGAACTCGACAATCTACCGCTCGGAAGCTACCGTCTCGACGCGTCCAACCCGCGCCAGTTCCTGACCCAGAATCTGGATGTCGAGATCTCGGGCGACCGCGAGCTCCTGATCGAATTCGAGACCGCCCAAGTGTCGGGTTGGGTGCGCGACGAGGACAGCGGCCAACCGCTGGCCAACGCCCTGGTCTTCCTGCAGCGCCACTTGACCGGCGAGAGCGCGGCGTCGGGCTCGATGAACTCCCTCGGCACCGACTCCGAGGGCGCCTTTCGCTTCGCTCGCCTGGCGCGCGGCAACTACACCCTGCGGGTCGAGCGCGACGGCTACACGCCGCTGCGCCAGGAGCTCGAGGTGGTGGACGACGTCGGTCCTCTGGAGCTCGCCTTACGTGCCGGCGCCGGGCTCGAGCTGCAGGTGCGCTACGCCGGCGGCGGCACGCCGCCTTACGTTCAGACCGCGGTGCTTAACGCCGCCGGTCTGCCGGTCCACAGCGAGGGCCGGGCGGTCGCGGCGTCCGGGCACGTCCGCTTGTCGACCCTGGCACCCGGCACCTGGCAGCTGTGGATCGCCGCTCCCGGCGCGGCGCCGGCCCAGATCGCGGTCGAGGTACCGTCGAGCGAACCGGTCGCGGTCGAGCTCGAACCGGCCGGCCGCCTGCGGGTCAGGGTTGCTTCCCTGGTACGCTCCAACGACCTGGCGAGCCTACAGCTGGTCGGCGCCGACGGCCGGCTTTGGCGTGCCGTCAACCCCGATACAGGCCGCGCCCAGGACACCTGGCCGGTAGTCGCTGGCAACGCCCACCTCAACGCCCTGCCGGGGGGTCAGTGGCTGGTTCGGATCGAAGACTCGAGCGGTGCTCAGTGGCAGGGGGAGGCCGCGATCACCGGCGGCCACGAGACCAGCCTGCATCTCGATTAGGGAGGCTTCTCTTGACCCCGACGCCAGAGGCGGCGATTGCCAGGCGACTACTCGGCTGCTTGGGCCGTGATTCTCACGCCAACTCAGCAGCGCTGTGCTGGTTCAGCGCCGAATCAGCGATACACAGCGGTACGCGTACCGGTTCAAACGGCACGCCTGCGCTGCGAAGGCAATGCCTCGACGGCGAGGTCTCCGGTGAGCAGCGGACGCCACCCTCATCCTTGGAGCGCCTCCTCACTGTCGGCCGGAATCTTCATGCCGATCGAGATCTTGCCAGGCTTTCAGCAACCGCTCGACGCGCCTCTATGACTCGCCGCGAATCAGCTCGCCGCAAATTTACGCTGCCTACCTGACACGAATGACCCCGCGGATGACGCAGGAACTAGTGGAGCGATGACAACTATGGTGTGTGGGCCGGCAGCGCTCCAAGGCCGCATCGAACCCTTCCACTTCCTACAGAAAGGAACCCCAATGAAGAAGAGAAAGCGTTCCAAGCTCAAGCTGAACCGCGAGACCCTGCGCAACCTCGAGGCCGACAAGATGACGCAGGTCGCCGGCGGCGTCCCCGGCCCCTGTACCTCCAACCGGTGCTCCAACAACTGCACCGGCGCCAATTGCACCCTGGGTGGATCGGAGTGCGTTTGCCCCCTGACCTACACGGTCTGGTGCCCAGGAGGCTAGAGCCCCGCGGAATCACGCACTCTAGTCAACCGAGAGGCCCTGTGGAGCGAGCACGCGGCAACTTGTTCGATTCGTTCGAGCCGCGCGTACAGCTCCCAGG
>JBCCGX010000259.1:0-10241 GCA_039029035.1 Acidobacteriota bacterium
AGATCGGGGATGTCGATCGGATCGAAGTGCCCGTTATTGGCGTGCGGCGCGAAGAAACTGTTCGACACATCCATCCCGCCGGGTCGTGCCGACAGGCCGGGGATGAAGAATCCCGGGTTGGTGATGCTCTTGTTGTGGCAGGTGTTGCAGGTGATCCCCAGGGAGCGCGCCGGCTCACCAAAAATGGCGTGGCTGTCGAAAGCCATGTCGCCAAGGGCGATGAGGGTGGTCTCGCTCTCGTCGACCCCGCGGGTCGCCATGTTGAGGATCTGCCGCGGACGCGGCAGCTGCTTGTTGAGGTTGCTGCCCGGCGGCAGCTTGGCCGGCACAGCGACCCCAGCGTCGAAGCTCGGACTGTGGGACGGGATCGGTGCCAGGCGAACGCTGCGCGTCGTCTCCGGCCGGTCGCGCAGGTAGCCACCCAGGTATTCGCTGACCTCGGCCGACTCCTTGTCGAAAGTCGCTTGGTCGGGCGCGATCACGCCGATGCCGAGAAAGCCGGGATGACCCAGGGCCTGAGTGAGCTCCAGCCAGCAGCGGCCGAGGTGCTCGTAGGCCGCCGGGTCGGTCGCCCGAATCTCGTGCTCGAAGGCGGCCCACAGCTGGCGTGCTTCCTCCAGATGCTCCGCCGCGACACGATAGTCCTCCAGGTTCTCACGAGCGCTCGCCAGGCGACGGTCGAGCTGAGAGACAACGGCCCCGGTCGCGAGCTCGAAGAGCTGCTGTGCCGTCGCCTTGCGTTCGGCTTTGCCCGGCGCGTCATCGCCGGTCGGCGGCTGCAGATGTTGGTCCAGCAGCGCCGCGACCTCAGCCGAGAAGGCCTCGCCATCGGCCGGCGTGATCGCCGCCCAGCCGTCAGCGATGGTGGCGGCTTCGCTCTGCACTGCGTCCCAGCGGACAGGATTCAGATTGAGGTGGAAGCTCAGGCGACGGTAACTCTCCGCCACCGGATGCAGCTTCTCCGGCGGCACGATATGGGCCCGGGCGACTTGCGCCATGGGGCCGAGGGTCATCATCGCAACCAGCCCGACGGCGGCTAGGCGTATGCGTGACGACGATTGGCAGTAGTGGGTCATGGCAAGACTCCGCTCTCGAGGTGGGCGGCTCGTCACAGGAACCGACTGGATTACAGCGCTACCCCGTGACGCGTTTTTGACTAATCAAAATTCTCTTCAAGTCGAACCGAAAAGTCAAGATCTTTTTTTTGGGGGACCTCTGTAGAGCGCCTTGCGGCCGCTTCTGCAACGGCCTTCGGCTCGATGACCTACCTGCGCCGCGTCTCGACACAGCCATGGGAACCCCAGCCCCTTGGCGATATCATTTCGCCATGAGCGTCGAAGAGCGAAACTTCACCCAGATGCTGATGGACTGGAACCACGGCGACACCGAGGCCCTCGACGCGTTGATGCCGCTGATTGTCGATGAGCTGCGCCACGTGGCCAGCAAATATCTGCGCGGCGAAAGCGCCGCCTCGACCCTGCAGCCGACGGCGCTGATCAACGAGGTCTACCTCCGGCTGGTCGACCGCAAGCGAGTGAGCTGGAAGGATCGAGCTCACTTCTTCTCTTTCGCTGCCCTCACCATGCGTCGCATCCTGGTGGAGCACGCCCGGGCCCGCAAAGCCGCCAAGCGCGGCAGCGGTCAGGAGTTCGCGACGCTCATCGAGGCGCCGGGAGCCGACGGCTCGAGCCATCGGGTCAATGTGTTGGATCTCGACCGTGCGCTCGACAAACTCGCGGCCCTCGACGCCCAGCAGGCCCGCGTGGTCGAGCTGCGCTACTTCACTGGCCTGACGGTCAACGAGACGGCCCAAGCGATGGGCATCGGGCGAGCCAGCGTCACCCGCTACTGGGCTCTGGCCAAAGCCTACCTCTACCGCGAGTTGAAACGGCAGTAGGCCGCTGCCCTGGCAGCAACGGCCATCAGGGATCGATCAGCAGCTACTCGAAGCGCCAAGCTTCGTAGTCGTCGAAGCCGAGGATGCCGGAGCTCGCGCCAGCATCGGTGAGGATACCGAGGCGTAGCTTGTTGATCTGTGCCGTGTGATTGTCGATGCCCGTCTCGCGACCGACAAGGACCCCATCGATCCATAGCTCGAGAGAGCCGTTGGCAAGTCCCGGCAGCCAACCGTGGCGTAACCGCACTTCAACCAGGTGAGGGGCGTTGGCCACCGGGGTCTCGACCCGTGCCGCGCTGCCGCCGTTGCGCCAGGCCGTGGCGGCGATAGTGACATCGTCACCGTCATGACCGAGCCAGATGCGGGCGGGTTCACAGGAGCCGCTTGCAGTGCAGGCTGTGGCCACCTGCAATGCCGTGCCGGCCTTCAGGCTAACGGCCGTGGGATCGAGCCAGAACCGTAAGGCGAAGCCTGGAGGATCCTCCACCGGTGTCAGCGGCACCGCTTTTTCGAGATAACTCGAGTGGCCTTGCGCGACCAGCCCGAGATCAAGCTCGAGGCGGTCCCCGTCGCCGGGGAGATCCTGCGGTGCGTAGCTCTGCGCGACCGGATTGATCGCCACCCAATCGCTGGTGATGCTGGCATTGAACGGTTCGTAGCTCAGCCGAGTCGTCGGGTCGGCCGTGTTCTGGCTGCGCTTGGTCAAGACGTTTTGGACGACCAGCTCGTGATCACCCGGACCCGGCACATTGGTGAGTTGAATCTCGTGTGTCTCGGGCTGGTCGGGATCGTGGGCCGCGGCCGGCAGCTCAGCGACGCGGACATCGTTGAGAAACAGCTCCAGGCCACCCGTCGGTGGCGCCGTACCGAAGTGCGTCCAGCGACGGACTCTCAAACGGTTGACACCGCTTTGCAAGGCGAAGCCGGTGGCCAACGGTGGTCCGGACACGCTGGTCGGCAGCACACGCCAGCCCGTGTGCGTGCCGTTGTCGATCCACTCCGCGTCGAGGCCACCCACCGGTTGGCCGTTGTCAAGGATTTGGAAGAAGGTCATCCTGTCGGTGCTCTCCCACGTCAGATTCGGCAGATCCCGGACCTCGACGTCGAGGTGGGTGGCGCTGGTCGTGGTGCCACTGCCACTGTTGTTGCCATCATCGAGGATCACCACCATCCGCGGCCCGTCCTCGTCACTGGTATCGAAGGCATAGGCGTCACCGAACAACCCGGCCTCGATCTCCAGCTGACGGGCCGGGTCGTCCACCACCCAACTCTCCCAGGTCGGAGGCAAACCGGTGAGGTCACCGAGGATCGCCACTTCCCCATCGAGGGCGACCTCGCCCGCGACCACACGAATTCGCCGGACCTCGCGAATGGCCCCGGTCAGCTCGAGAATCATGATGTCGGCCCTGGCGTCGGCGAAGCTGGCGCCCGGTTGGTAGGTCAGGCCTGTGATCTCCTGAGTCAGCTGGCCGTGGAACGGGCCGTGCACGGCCGAGATCAGAGTGAACGGCGGCAGACCGAGACTGATCGACGCAGCGCCCGGCGGTACGATGAGCGTCTGCTCGGATTCGCTCGCGAGCGCCGGGATGGTCGAGGCTAAAAGAAAGACTGCAAGAATAGCTCGCACCAAACGTGCGATGGATCGATCGTCGTATTGCATGAACTTCTCCGGTGATAATGACCGTTACTGGGTCCCCAGAACCAGCAGGCGCAAAAGGTACCAAAACGTGCTCAGCGAATCGGCGACGGATCCCGGACAGCAGGATAGATGAGCATCTCCGAGATGACGCCGGAGCGCTGGCGGCAGGTGCAATGGCTGTTTGACGCGGTGCTCTCCCGTGAGCCCGCCGAGCGTCCTGCGTTTCTCGAGCAGGCGACGGCAGACGATCACGAGCTGCGTCGCGAAGTCGATTCCCTGATCGCTTCGCTCCAGGCGGCCAGCCGTTTCATCGAAGACCCGGCCTTCGATATCCGCGCGTCGACCGAGTCCGAAACGCTGGCGGTCGGCGCCCGGGTCGGGGCCTATCGGGTCGAGCGTCTGCTGGGCTCGGGCGGGGTCGGCCGGGTCTATCTCGCCTCGCGGGCTGATCAGGCGTTCGAGAAGCAGGTCGCGATCAAAGTGCTCAAGCGCGGCATGGACACCGACGAGCTCGTCCGCCGCTTTGTTAGTGAGCGCCAGATCCTCGCCCAGCTCGAACATCCGAACATCGCTCAACTCCTCGACGGCGGCGCCACCGAAGACGGCCGGCCGTACTTGGTGATGGAGTCGGTCGACGGCGTGTCGATCGACCGCTGGTGCGCCGAGCAAACGCTCGGTGTGCGTCAGCGGCTCAAGCTCTTCCTCGCAGTCTGTGACGCGGTGCAGTTCGCCCACCGCAATCTGGTGATTCACCGTGATCTCAAGCCGGGCAACATCCTGGTCAACCGCGCGGGCGAGCCCAAGCTGCTCGATTTCGGCATTGCCAAGCTGCTCAGCCCACAGAGTTTTCCCGAAACTGTGCTGCCGACCCAGCCGGGCTGGCGAGCCATGACGCCGGAGTATGCCAGCCCCGAGCAGGTCCGCGGCGAGGCGGTGACCACCGGCGCCGATGTCTACGCCCTGGGGGTCGTGCTGTACGAGCTGCTCACCGGCCGGCGACCCTACGAGATCGCCGACACCACGCCGGTCGCCATCGAGACGGCGGTGTGCCGCACGGAGCCGCGGCGAGCATCGAAGGTCGCGGGCCAAGCGATGGCGGACCCGGCCAACAAAGTCTATGGTGAGACCGAAGCCCACCGCATCGAGCGCCAGCTCACCGGTGACCTGGACAGCATCCTGCAGATGGCGCTCGAGAAGGCGCCCGATCGGCGCTACGCGACGGTCGAGCAGCTCGCCACCGACATCGAGCGCCATCTCGGCGGCCTTCCGGTCAGCGCGCGGAAAGACACCGCCCTGTACCGGGCGGCTAAGTTCATCCGCCGACATCGACTCGGCGTCGCCACCGCGGCGACCGTGCTCGGTCTGTTGTTCGCTTTTCTCGCCACATTGCTGCTCAAGAACGCCCAGATCACCCGGCAGCGCGATCGGGCCGAGCTGGTGTCCACCCTGCTGACCGATCTGTTCGAGATCTCGGAGCCCTCTCGTCAGCGCGGCGATGTCGTCACGGCGCGCTCGCTGCTCGACAAGGGAGCGCGCGACATCGAAGCTCGGCTACGGCAGCAGCCGGGGCTGCTCGGGGAGCTGCTTGGCACGATCGGCGCCACTTACAGCAAGCTCGGCCTCTACGACGAGGCCCGGCCCCTGCTCGAGCGTTCGATGACCCTCACCCGGGAGAGCTTTCGGCCCGACGACCCGGCGGTCGCCGATGCTAGCCAACGCCTGGCGGATCTCCATTTCGCCCTCGACGACTACAACACCGCGGAGAGCCTCACGCGCGAGACCCTCCGCTTGCGCCGGCAGCGCCTCGGCGAGACCCACATCGCCACCCTCGAGAGCCTTTTTCGACTCGCTCGGATCCGCCACATTCAGGGCGAGATGGCGGAGGCCGACGGGCTCTTCGCCCAGGCCGGGCAGCTGGCGAGCGACGAAGGTCTCGACGAGCTGCTGATCGAGATCCAGTTCCACCGTGGCCTGCTAGCGCGCTACAGTGATCGGGCCTCGGCCGAAGATCGACTGCGCGAGGCGCTCACCCGAGCCGAGGCGTTCTGGGGCAGCGATCATCCACAGGTGGCCTTGATTCTCGCCCAACTCGGCGAGGTCGAGAAGAAGAACGATGCCGAGCGCGCCGAAGCCCTGCTGGCTCGCGCCGTCGAGATCCTGCGCAAGGTCTACCGTGAGCCCCACCCCGACCTCGCCTCGACTCTCAACAACCAGGCGGTCTTGGCTATGGAGCGAGGCCGGCTCGACGAAGCCGAGAGCGGATTCCGCGAAGCCCTGAGCATCCAGCGGGCCACCCACGCGGGCGAGAGCGCGCTCGAAGCCATCGTGCTGAACAACCTCGCTTCCATCACCCGCGACCGCGGTGAGTTCGAGCGTGCGACCCAGCAGTTCCGCGAATCTCTCGCCATGCACGAGCGTGTCTTCGGCGCCGGGCACACAGTGACCGCCAACGTGCTCAACAACTTGAACTTCGTGTTGCAAAAGACAGGCCACCTGGACGAAGCCGAAGGCCTGTTGCGCGAGACGCTCGGCACCCTGGTCGAGACGCTTGGTGAGCAACACACCCTGGTGGCCATCGCTTACAACAACCTCGGCCAGGTGGCGCAGAAGCGCGGTGATCCCGCAACGGCGCAGCAGCTCTTCGAACAGGCCGCTAGCCTCTTCAGAGCCCTCGCGCCGCGCGACCCTGCCTTGCCAGGTATTTTGCAGAACTTGGCCAACCTCGCCGATCGCGGGGGAGATGGCGAGCAGGCCAAAGCGCTCTATCTCGAGGCCTTTGACATCCTGGCCGCCATCGGACTCGACGATGGGCCCCAGGCGGCCACCCTGTTCAACAATCTAGCCGTCAGCGAGATCTTTGCGGACAATCCCGCCGCTGCCGAGCCTTGGGCGCGTCGCGCCATCGCCATCTACGAGCATCTCCAAGAGCCCGGAAGCCTCGATCGGCTACGCGCCCGTCGTCTCCTGGCCGCTGCCCTCGAGGGCCAGGAACGGTATGCCGATGCCGAAGCCGTGATGCAGCAGAACCTCGCCGTCTGTCAAGAGCGCTGGGGTGCCGCCGCAGGCGAATGCGACCGGCACACGGAGATGCTGGAGAGGCTCTATGGCAAGTGGACGCCGCCCACGGACTGAAGTCCTTGGCTAATTGCGTCCGTCCCTGCGGGACGAAGAGCGGCGTGCACCTCCGCCTGGGATTCAAATCCCAGGCTAAGCTCTCTCGCACCTACGGCGCTCAGATCCCGGAGGGATCAAAGATCGTAGCCCGGGATTTCAATCCCGGGTGAAGCTAGCTGCTACAGACCCAGCAGCTGAGTCGCCGCCAACGTCGGGGTGATCTCCCCCGCCACCACCTGCTCTTCGATCGCCGCCAGCTTCTTGGCGACCTGCGGATTGCGGTGAAACGAGCCCAAGAGCTCTTCTTCGATCAATGACCACATCCACTGAAGGCGCTGCCGCCGTCGCCGAGCTTCGAGCTCTCCGGCAGCCTCCAGGGTCCGCCGATGCTCTTCGACCGTGCTCCATAGCTCGGCCAGGCCTGAGCCTTCCTGCGCGCTGACGCTGAGCACCGGCGGCCTCCAGGCCGGGGTTTGCGGGCGCACGAACTTGAGCGCCGCGAGGTATTGCTGGCGCGCCTGACGAGCGGCGGGCAGGCGTTCGCCATCGGCCTTGTTGACCGCCACGAGGTCGACTACCTCGAGGATGCCACGCTTGATACCCTGCAACTCGTCACCGGCGCCTGGCAGGAGAAGCAGCGCCACCGTATCCACCATCTCGGCCACCACCGCCTCCGACTGCCCTACCCCGACCGTCTCGACGAAGACGACGTCATAGCCGGCCGCTTCGCACAGTAGAAGGGTCTCGCGGGTCTTGCGGGCGACACCGCCGAGAGAGCCGCCGCTCGGCGAGGGGCGGATGAAGGCCCGAGGATCCGTCGACAAGCGCTCCATGCGCGTCTTGTCGCCCAAGATGCTGCCGCCGGAGACGCTGCTCGAAGGATCGATCGCCAATACGGCGACCCGCAAGCCGCGCTCGGTGAGCAGTGAGCCCAGGCTGTCGAGGAAGGTGCTCTTCCCTACCCCAGGGACGCCCGTGACGCCGACCCTGTGGGCTCGGCCGGTGCGGGGCAGAAGCTGTGTGAGGAGCTCCTGGGCCAGCGTTCGATGGTCGTCGCGGTTGCTCTCGACCAGAGTGATGGCGCGGCCGAGCAGCGCCCGATCGCTCGCTACGACACCGGCCGCCAGCTCGTCGATCGACGGCGGCCGACGCGGCGGCTGGCGCGGCGGCCGGCGAGACGCTGATCCGTCGCGCTGCGACTCAGCCATCGGCCGCGTGGCCCAGACGCTGAGCAAGAACATCCAACAGCTCGCGGGCGGCCTCGGTGATCACCGTGCCGGGGCCGAAGATCGCCTCGGCGCCGGCCTCGTAGAGCGCCGGGTGATCCTGCGGCGGAATCACCCCGCCGGCGACGATCAGGATGTCCTCCCGGCCCGCCGCATCGAGGGCCTGGCGCAGCCGGGGGATCTGGTTCAGGTGCCCGGCGGCCAAGGAGCTCGCGCCGACGATGTGGACGTCGTTCTCCACCGCCTGCTGGGCAGTCTCCTCAGGCGTTTGGAAGAGGGGACCGACATCGACATCGAAGCCCAGGTCGACGAAGGCGGTGGCGATCACCTTTTGACCGCGATCGTGGCCGTCCTGGCCCATCTTGGCCACCAGGATGCGCGGCCTGCGTCCCTCTTGCTCACTGAAGGCCTCGACCGCCTGCCGTACGGCTTCAACTTCGTCCATGGCTGCACCCATCTCCGTGCTGTAGACCCCGGAAATCGTCCGGATCGTTGCCTGGTGGCGTCCCCAGACATCGACCAGAGCCTGCGAGATCTCACCCACCGTGGCCTTGGCCCGCGCCGCATCCACCGCCAGGGCCAATAGGTTGGCGTCGCCGGGCGCCTTCTCCGCGCAGGCGGCCAGGGCTCGTAGGGTCTCTTGCACCTTGGCCCCATCGCGCTCGCGGCGCAAGGTTTCGAGGCGGGCGATCTGGGCCTCACGCACGGCGCTGTTGTCGACTTGCAGAACCTCCACCTCTTCCTCGAGGTCGACGACATGGCGATTGACTCCAACGATGGTGCGCTCACCCGAATCGATCAACGCCTGGGTGCGCGCCGCCGCTTCCTCGATGCGTAGCTTCGGCAGCCCCGACTCGAGCGCCTTGGCCATACCACCGAGGTCTTCGATCTCGCGGATATGCTGGCGCGCTCGATCCGCCAACTCGCGGGTGAGGCGTTCGACGTAATAAGAGCCGCCCCAGGGGTCGATCACCCGGCAGCTGCCGGTCTCGTGCTGGATGAAGAGCTGCGTGTTGCGCGCCAGACGGGCACTCTGCTGCGATGGCAGAGCCAAGGCTTCGTCGAAGGAATTGGTGTGCAAGCTCTGGGTATGCCCGTGGACGGCTGCCAGGGCCTCGACCGCGGTGCGGGTGACGTTGTTCATCACGTCCTGGGCCGTCAGACTCCATCCCGAGGTCTGGCAGTGGGTGCGCAGCATCGAGGACTTGGGGTTCTGCGGTCCGAAGGGCTGTAGTAGCTCGGCCCACAGCAGCCGCGCGGCGCGTAGCTTGGCGACCTCCATGAAGTAGTCCATCCCGATGGCCCAGAAGAAGGACAGGCGGGGGGCGAAGGCATCAATCTCGAGCCCTGAGGCGAGGCCGGTACGGACATACTCCAGGCCGTCCGCCAGGGTGTAGCCGAGCTCGAGATCGGCCGAGGCGCCGGCTTCTTGCATGTGGTAGCCGGAGATCGAGATCGAGTTGAAGCGCGGCATGTGGCGCGAGGTGTAGCGGAAGATGTCGGCGATGATGCGCATCGAGGGCTCGGGCGGATAGATGTAGGTGTTGCGCACCATGAACTCTTTGAGTACATCGTTCTGGATCGTGCCGGCGAGCTGCTCCGGCTGCACCCCCTGCTCCTCGGCGGCGACGATGTAGAGCGCCATGATCGGCAGCACCGCCCCGTTCATCGTCATCGACACGCTCATACGGTCAAGGGGAATGCGATCGAAGAGAATCCGCATGTCGGCGATCGAATCGATCGCCACCCCGGCCATGCCGACATCACCGGGGACCCGCGGATGGTCCGAGTCATAGCCCCGGTGGGTCGGCAGATCGAAAGCGATTGACAGGCCACGCTGCCCGGCCGCCAGGTTCTTGCGGTAGAAGGCGTTCGATTTCTCCGCCGTCGAATAGCCGGCGTACTGGCGGACCGTCCAAGGCCGGCGAACGTACATCGTGGTGTACGGCCCGCGGATGTAAGGGGCAAAGCCGGGCATGGATTCGAGGTACGCCAGCCCGTCTAGATCGCTGCCATCGTAGGTCGGCGGCAGGTCGATACCTTCCGGCGTCCGCGCCGGCTGTGCGGGCTCGGCGGCGGGCGTTCCAGTCGGCTTGGCGCTGACTTCCGGTGCGTCGTAATCGAGGCGCGCGAAGTCCGGCGCCGAGGACCTCGGGTCTGTGGACCTGGAATTCGTCGTCATCGAAGCGCCTCCAAGGCTTCGAGTAGGGCCTGCAGAACGGACCGCACATCGCAGCCATCGTAGACAAAGCCATCGATGCCCAGGTCGCGCAGCGCCGCCTCGTCCTCACCGGCTTGCCGAGCCAGGAGCACCTGGCGTGCGCCGTCGCCCCGACTGCGCTCGATGGCGTCGCCGATCGCCGAT
>JBCCGX010000260.1:0-10211 GCA_039029035.1 Acidobacteriota bacterium
ATCCACTCGATCCGCCGCGACGAGTTCCGGGCGCGGCAATTCGGCCAGTATCAATTGAAGGACAAGCTCGGCAGCGGTGGTATGGGTGAGGTCTACCGGGCCGAGCACACCCTGCTCAAGCGCCCTTGCGCGGTGAAGCTGATCCAGACCGATGACGAAGTCTCCGAGGAGCTCCTCGCGCGCTTCGAGAAAGAGGTGCGCTCCACCGCCATGCTGTCGCATCCCCACACGGTGGAGGTCTACGACTTCGGCCATACCGCCGACGGCACGTTCTACTACGTGATGGAGCTGCTGCCCGGCATGAGCCTCGACGCCCTGGTCCGGCGGCACGGGCCGATGCCCCCGGAGCGGGCGGTGCACTTCTTGCGCCAGGTCTGCGGCGCCTTGCGCGAAGCCCATGCGGTCGGCCTGATCCATCGCGACATCAAGCCGGCCAACATCATCGCCGCCGAGCGTGGTGGTATCTGGGATTTCGCCAAAGTGCTCGACTTCGGCCTGGTGCGGGAAGTCCCCACCGGCACCGTCGTCGACCCGCGGCTCACGACCCAGGGTATGGTGGGCGGTTCGCCGTACTACATGCCCCCCGAGCAGGTGACCGCGTTTCGTGACGCCAACGCTCGCAGCGATCTCTACTCCCTCGGAGGCGTCGGCTACTTCCTGCTCACCGGCCGGCCGCCGTTCTCCGCCCGGCGGCCCACCGACGTGCTGGTGGCCCATTCCCGCGGTGCTGTGGTCGCACCCTCGGAGCACAACCCCGAGGTGCCGCAGGATCTCGAACAGATCCTGCTGCGTTGCCTGGCGAAGGACCCCGGAGATCGCTACGCCGACGTCAGCCGCTTGGACGACGCTCTGGCCGATTGCGCCTGCTCCGGCCAGTGGACCGACGAGCGCGCTGCCGCCTGGTGGCGTGGCAACCAGAGCGCCACCTGAACTGCCTGGGTTCTCGGTATCATCGGCAGTGTGAACCCCTCCCAGCCCTACGAGCTCGCCCTGGAGCGCATCACCCTGGCGATGACCTCCAGCGTCGATCGTGGCCGGGTGCTCGAGGCCGTGGTCGACGGCCTGGTCAAAGAGCTCGACGCCGTGACGGCGGTGATCTGGCTGCTACCGGCGGACGGGACCGGAGGTCTCAGCCTGGCAGCCCACGCCGGCCTGGTGACGCCGGGACCGCAGGCCCCGCCACGGATCGCCGACGTGTCGACATCCGGTAGCCTCTATTGCAGCAACGAGCTGCCCACCGACGGCTCGATCGGCCCGCCCGCCTGGCTGCTCGAAAACGGGCTGCGCGCCCTGGCGGGCCTGCCGTTGACCGTGCGCGACCAGCTCCAGGGCGTGCTGGCAGTCTACTTCAAACGACGCATCGACGAGCCCCAGTTCACCCGCCTCAGCCTCTTCGCCCGCACCGCCGCCGTCGCTATCGACACCGCTCGGCTGCTGGCCGAGGTGCGGGACGTCGACCGCCGGCTGCTGGCCGAGAACAGCTATCTGCGGCAGGAAGTCGAGCGTGACACCGACTGCGGGGAGATTGTCGGCAAGAGCGCCGCGATCCACCGGGTGCTGGAGCAGGCCGACCAGGTAGCCGCCACCGACGCCAGCGTGCTGATCTCGGGCGAGACAGGCACCGGCAAGGAGCTCATCGCCCTGGCGATCCACCAACGCAGCCGGCGCCACGCCAAGCCGATGGTCAAGGTCAACTGCGGGGCGATCTCACCCGGCCTGGTGGAGAGCGAGCTCTTCGGCCACGAGAAGGGCGCCTTCACCGGTGCCCTAGACAAACGCATCGGTCGCTTCGAGCTCGCCGACGGAGGCACATTGTTTCTCGACGAGGTCGGCGAGCTGCCAGCCGAGATGCAGGTCAAATTGCTGCGTGCCTTGCAGGAGCAGGAGTTCGAGCGCGTCGGCAGCAGCCGCTCGATCCGGGTGGATGTAAGGGTCATCGCCGCCGGCAACCTCGACTTGGCGACGGAGATCGAAGCGGGCCGCTTTCGCGCCGACCTCTACTACCGATTGAACGTCTTCCCGATCGCCCTGCCGCCCCTGCGCGAACGGCAGGAGGATATCCCTCTGATCGCCGCCTGCGTCCTGCCGCGGATCGCCGAACGCATCCGCAAGCCGGTGGAGCGCATCAGCAACGGTGCCATGCAGCGGCTGCTCGCCTACCACTGGCCAGGCAATGTCCGCGAGCTGCTCAACGTTCTCGAGCGGGCCGCCATCCTGAGCCCGGGCACGACTCTCGAAATCGGCGAGGGCCTGGTGCCAGTCGATGCATCCACGCTCGCCGCCTCGGGCCCACCCGCGGCCCTTCGCACCTTGGCCGAGGTCGAGCGCGAGCACATCCGCGCCGTGCTCGAAGCGCACAGCTGGGTGATCGACGGCGCGAAGGGTGCAGCAGGCGTCCTCGGTTTGCATCCCAGCACTCTGCGCTCGCGCATGCAGAAGCTCGGTTTGCGGCGGCCATAGGCCGCGCGCGGTCGCAAACGAGCAGCGAGTTACGGAAGTCAGCCGCCTGCCAGCACGCCGGTCTGGGGCTCGGGTTGCCTCTGCAGGCCAGCTGACCATTGATTGATCTGCGCTTTCAACAGCCGTACCCAAGCCTTGAGACGAGTATCTGTCAGCCGATGTTGGGAGTGCTCGTCAATCGCCAAACCGACAAAGTGCTTACCATCCTTGTCGAGCGCTTGCGACGCAGAGAACTGATAGCCCTCGGTCGACCATCGCCCGAGCAAGGTGGCGCCCTGCGGTTCGATGTGACTCCAGAGAATGCCCATGCCGTCTTGAAAGAAGTCGGGATAGCCGTCGGCATCCCCGCAACCGAAAAAGGCCACCGCTTTGTTGCGCAAGTCGGCGCGTGCGATCTCGTCGAGCCGGTCTTCCCAATCTTGCTGCAGCTCCCCGTAGTCCCAGGTGGGGGTGCCGCAGATCAAGACATCGTACTTCAAGAGACTATCGAAAGAAGCATCGGCGATATCGACACACTCCTCGACGACTCCTTGCAGTTCCTTGAACAGATCTCTAGCAATCTCTTCAGTGTATCCGGTGCAACTTCCCCAGGCGATCACGGCTTTCATCTCTTGTCTCTCCAGGGTCGGCAGGTTCAACGGGAGTAAAACTCGATCACTTTGGAAAAATCGCAGATCACTGGAACTTCCTCACGCAATGGCAGTCGTTCCAGCCGAGCCATTATCTGATCCTTATCAACAGCAAGATATTCCGGCGGGTTCATGGCGACCATTAACGCATCTCGAAAGCAGGACAATCGACGACTTTTCTGCCGAATCGTGAGCACATCTCCAGGCTTAGCCCGGCAAGAGGGGATGTTCACCCGCGAGCCGTTCAGCATGATATGCCCATGGCCGACATATTGTCTCGCGGCATAGATCGTACGGGCAAAACCAGCCCGATACACGATGGCATCGAGGCGAGTTTCTAAAAGCCTAGCCAGATTGTCCGCGGTGTTCCCGTGCCTCCGATTGGCCTTGATGAAATAATTCCTCATCTGCCGCTCGTGAATGTTGTACTGAGCCTTCAACCGCTGCTTCTCGAGCAGCTGCTCCTTGTAGCCGGAGAACCGCCTCCTTCTCCTGGAGTTGTTGCCATGTTCGCCGGGAGGGTAGGGCTTGCTCTCCATAATCCGGGCCGCTTTGGGTGTCAGTTGAATCCCCAGCGCCCTGGACAGGCGTACTTTTGGACCGTTGTACTTCATGCTTACAAACTCCTTTGCAAAAGTAGTGACAGAGGATGATGGATCAAGGATGGGCTACCTTGTATTGCGCGACGATTCAGCGACCTCACGTCGGCGGGAACCGCGCGGCTTCCTGCGTCTGACGCCTTGCCGAAGGTGGGCCAAGAGGACAAGCGGCAGGCTGACACCGATGAACGAATGCACATAGCTGGAGGATTGACGGAACGTTTCGTCGCCGAGGTAATACAAGAGATAGGCGGTGATGATCTGTAGAGCGACGGCTGAGACCAGTACAAGCCCCAATGGGCGCATCCGGCGAATCCGCCAGCCGGGAGGCACGTGGGATGCGAGTAGGAATCCGAACCCGATCATCATCAGAAACGCGGCCGCTCCATGAGTCTTCAAGACGCCGAATTGCCACGGATGCTTCTCGGGACCGAACTCACCTTCGATCGTGACCCAGGTATTGAGAACAAAAAAGCTAACGCCGCTGAGCCAGCTGATCGCCAGAAGAGCAAATAGAAGCCACCGTTGAGCGCCTGGTATCCGTACCGATCCGGGTCTCATGTAGGCTCTCCCAACCAATGACACCGCGCCTTGTCATCGACGATCAGGGCGGCAGAGGCTACTTGCCGCCAAAGCGAAGCCTGACCGGGAACGAGTTGCGCGACCTTGGTCAAGGCGTCTGCCTGCATGCAGGTCTCGGCAAAGACCGAAACACTGCGTGGGTCGGCTATCTCTCGGCGACGGACCGGACAAACAAGCTTGGTGCCGTAGTACGAGGCGCTTGTCGCGACCGAGCAAGCACGCATAGGCACCTCCAAGAGCCTGCGTCGGTTCGCCTTGGAAGGCACCTTGATGGCCACAGTTCGCCCCCTCCACGGCTGCAGACGCAGGTCGCCTCCGGCATTGACTGAGGCGTCCAAGTCCGGCGGTAGGACGGCCATGGCTCGATCCACCGCATACCCCTTGGCTATACCGCCGAGATCGATCAGCAGGGGCTTGCGAAATCGAATCCGATCGTCCTCCATTCGGATGTCGCGCCAGGTCGCCTCGCGGTCGGCCGTCGGGCCATGATCCGGCAGTGAACCAGTGCGAACCAGCTCTGAAGCCGCCACCGTAAAGTCGAAGACACCGTCGGTGAGGCGGCTTAAGCGCAGGCCATAGGCGAGAGCTCGAGCCATCTCTCGACCGACCTTCACGGTTCTTGACGCCGCCTCTCGGTTGAGACGAGAGAGTTCGCTGAGCGGATCATGAAAACTCGTGATCCGCTCGATTCGTTCGATCTCGGCGAAGGCTGCCAGGCTATGTGTAAGCAACTCTTTCTCCCGCCGAGACCCCTGTAAAGAGATCTTGACGTAAGTGCCCAATGCCGGGCGACATTGAGCTAGTGCAGCTCTTCCAGGTTCGAGCCCAGGCTCCGATCGACACTCGTCGCCCGCCCACCAGCGCCAGAGCCTGGACCGCCGTTCGCCCTGCCTCAGAGATGGCGTAAGACTTGATTCCATGTGTGTGTCAGCCGGTTGATGCCGTCTGTGACATGGCGACACGACAACGTCGCGCCTGTGATGTTGCGAATCTGCTTGTCGAGCCGTAGGCGTTCAGAATGGTCCCTGCCATGGAATTGCGCACGCCACTTGACATTGCGAATCTCGTGGCCGTAGGTCTCGCGATAGGTGAGTACTTCCAAGCCTTTGACTTTGCCTTCGTGGGTAAGAGCCACGGCGAGATCGATGTTCTCGTGCTTGCCTATGACCTGATCGAGAATGAACCAGCCACCCTGCCCGGTCGTCCAAGCTTGGATCTTCGAGTGGCGTACCCGCACTTTCGACGCCTTGGCGATGGCGGTCTTCTGCTCGCGAGTCAGTTCGACCGCAATCGGAGTCAACGGCTCGCTGCCCCAAAGCACTTCCTGCGCCTGTTCCACTGTCAGAAAAGTCTCCGCCCGCAAGATCCGCAGCGGCATCAACAGGCCGACGGCGAGGGCCAACGCTCGTTCGACGAACCGCCTTCGGTCCATAGCTAGAACTCGAAGCCGAAGGTGAGCCCGACATGCACTTCTTCGTGCTCGTCCCACACCTTGCCATCCCTCACCGACGGATTGGACTCGTCACCGCCGCCTTCGATCTGCCACAAAGCTCCGGCGGTAACCCACCAGTCTTTCTTCGCATAGTGCAGAGTCGGGCCAGCGTAGTAGGCCCATTGGTATTGAAGGCCAACGCGGAAGTTCCCCAGAGAGGTGAACTCCGACGGATCCTCAGGCGGCGGCTCGCCTTCTTCCAGTGGCTCCAGAAAATCCGATTGATAGCGCGCTTCGAGGCCGACAAACCAACGCTGGGCAACTCGATAAGAGATACCCAGAGCAAGATCGGGGGCGATCTCCTCTTCCTCGACACCTGGTGACGTCCGCAATTCGAATTCGAGCTTGCCCTTGAAGGCAATGTTCAGCGTGTCGTCCAGAAAATTCTTCTGCAGGTAGACGATTGGAACGAAAGAGTGCTGATCGATGTCTGCGCCATCGAGGCGGTAAACACCTCGATATTCGTAAGCAAAACCGAGGGACAGGCCGATGGCATCTTTGTAGGGGCTCAACAAGTTGTATTTGATCGATGCCTCGACGCCGGCGAGCTGTGTGTCGCTGAACGAGCCTCCGGCTCCACCCTGGGTTTCGAACATCGGCTCGAGATCGTCGGTTTCGACGGCGTAATCGTGATGGAACACCATCGCTTCGAGGCTGACCGTCAGGCGATCGGTCACGCCATACTCGATCTCGGGTCTAAAATCGTGAAAAGTGTAGTCTTGGCCGTCCTTTTGCAGCCTGGAGATGTTGGCCAGGCGTAACTCCCAGGTCCCTTCCGGTCGAGTGTCCGTGCCCTGGGTGTAGACCCACAGGGACTCATCCGCCAACACGACTCCGGCTGCGGAGAAACCGATAGATGCAAAGGCCAGGAATCCCCTGACCCGCTGTCCCAAAGATGGTTTCGTTTGCATGACTATCTCCTCCGTTTTCGATAGAAACATTCGCTCTTTCCTTCTCCTGGCCTCTTCAGTGAACGGCATGGGACAAGACTTGGGCCACAGGCAGGACACTTCCGTTCGTCCATTGAGAACTTTTCTGAAGGATTCGCCAGAAGTTCTCCAGCTCCTCCACCGATAACGCCAACATGATGCGTGACTGACTTATCTGGAGATACAGGGTTTCCTGAGGCTCACAATGGACAGACTGCCCACGCCGAATCTCGAGAAGCCACTCGAGCAGGCCTTCGATTTCTTTCGGTTGAACGACAAAATAGGCAGTACCAATTTGGAAGCCGAAGGTGTTGCACTTGAGGCAATGGGTCAACTTGGCAGAGCCCCGACAAAAAGTCCGGACGGTGTCTTCGTTCAAGCAGCACATGATGGACTAACTCCTCGATCCAGATGACGAATAGAGTTCCGGGCCTCGCGGATTTGGGAACACAGAGATCGCGGAAACAGCCGCTCGCAGTGCGGCGAGACATTTGCTGCGGTCTACCAGACCGAGGCGAACTGTCCGTCGCTGAGAGCGGCTCGGCCGTCAAACCGGCAGGGCTGAGCCGGGAACCTCGCCCCAGGCTCCACGCGAGAGCATTGACTGCGACCACCGACCGGCGGGCGGGCCCTCGGGTCCCCGGCTAAGTGCTTCGCTTACCAAACCCCAATCGCCGCAGAGCCCACGGCCAGAGTCGAAGTCGAGGCCTTCATCTCTCGAGCCCTCTTCGAGCAGAGCCACTGGGCGGACAGGAGAGGAGGCAGCAGAACCCAGAACCATCCGGTTCTGGTTCGTCAACGCTGAGGAGAGCATATAAAATGCCTTTCGTGGTTTGCGGTCCAATGGACCGTGATCATGTGGGACGGCGACCCGCGCTCCGCCAAGACCGTTGGGTCGTCGCCCTTCCTTAGCCTCCAGTTCTACACCCGACAGTACCGATAAGGCCCCTGGGATCGTGTTGGAAGCTCTAACGAGCATTTATTGAGACAATTTCTCAATAAATGACTTCTAATACTGGACCGTTTTAGTCTGGTTTGTCAAGAGCCTCGATCGTCCGACTTCGAGTGCCCTCCTCTCCTCGGCCAGTCGATGGCTTCTCGGGTGCACCCCAGCACGGGGCAAGAGAGGTAGAGCTGCTTGAGCAGAGTCGCGGCCACGATATCTCGCACCACCCACGACATATCGTGAGGCTCGGCGCGCTGGTCCTCACCCGATTCGCAGGAAAAACCTCCTAAATCCTTGATTCTTCGAGCACAAGCGATCTTCGGATCGAGTTGGCACCACAGTTGCTCTAGGCAGGGTCAACTGGCCAACGAGCCAGCTCCACCGACAACGATTACCACCCGAGGAGAGATCCCATGACCGATACCCAACTCACCGTCTACTCCACCACCTGGTGCCCTGACTGCCACCGCGCCAAAGCCTTTCTGAGCTCAAAGAAGGTCGACTTTCAGGAAGTCGACATCGAGGCCAAGCCTGAAGCAGCCGGGGTCGTCGCCGCCCACAACGACGGCAAGCATGTCGTGCCGACGATCGAGATCGACGGGCAGTTCTTCGGCAACCCATCGCTCAAAGAGCTCGGAGAGCTTCTCACCCGGAATTGATGTCACGCGGCGCGGCAACGCGCCGCGATGATCGACCCTTTGTGCAGAGACTGGAGGTAGGACCATGCAAGATCCAACGACCCACACCGAGCGACGCCAGCTAGTCATCATAGGTAGTGGCCCAGCCGGCTTCACCGCCGCCCTCTACGCAGCCCGGGCCGAGCTCGACGTGCTGCTGCTCAAGGGCGCCGAGCCCGGCGGGCAGCTCATCTCGACGCCGGAGATCGAGAACTACCCGGGCTTCCCGGAAGCCCTCACCGGCATCGAGCTGATGTCCAAGATGGAGGCGCAGGCCGAGCGCTTCGGTGCCGAGCTGCGCTACGGTCAGGTCACCGAGCTCGATCTCTCCAGCCGCCCTTACCGCCTGCAAATCGACGACGACGCCTGGATCGAGACCGATGCGGTCATCCTCTCCACCGGCGCCTCGGCCAAATACCTCGGCCTCGACAACGAGCGCCGGCTGCTCGGCCGCGGGGTCTCTGCCTGCGCCACCTGTGATGGTGCCTTCTTCCGCGACGTCGAGGTGGCGGTGGTCGGCGGTGGCGATACGGCGATGGAGGAAGCACTCTTCCTCACCCGCTTCGCCACCCGGGTGACCGTCATCCACCGCCGCGATGAGCTGCGCGCCTCGCGCATCTTGCAAGAGCGGGCATTTGCCCATCCGAAGATCGAATTCCTGTGGAATCGCCAGGTCGAAGACATCCTGGGCGAGGACAGGGTCGAAGGCCTGCGCCTGGTCGACACCGTGACCGGCGAAACCTCCACCTTGCCCACCGGCGGCGTTTTCATCGCCATCGGCCACCGGCCGAACACCGACCTGGTGCGCGACGCTTTACCCCTCGACCCGCACGGCTACCTCACCACCGAGCCGGGCTCGACCCATACCGCCCTGCCCGGGGTGTTCGCTTGCGGCGACGTCCAGGACTCGATCTACCGCCAGGCGATCACTGCCGCCGGCACCGGTGCCATGGCGGCCCTCGACGCCGAGCGCTGGCTGGCCGAGCAGGAGTCGGCCGACAGCCGCAACGGGGCTTCCACCGGGGCTGACAGCCAGCGGATCGCCGTGGCAGCCTGAGCCGGCAGGCACCCTAGGCGGCCCGACGAACCGATCGGGAACCCTTGGACGAGTGGAGAGATGAGCGTCTCCCCGGCGAACGCCTCCAAGAGGCGCCCGCCGGCGAAGCTTCAAAATTCTAGCCGCACGCCGAGCTGAATCTCCCGTGGATTGAAAGCCGTCCGCGGGGTGAGGAAGGTGCCGGTCCCGATGCGGCCGTTGTTGAGACTACCGAAGTTGGTCTCGTCGAAGATGTTGAAAAGATCGGCCAGCAGGGTCAGCTCGAAGCGGCTCGACAGCGGCAGGCCGTAGCGCAAGGAAATATCGAGGCGGTCGAAGTCGGGGTTCTCGGCGCCCCGCAGCTTGCCGTTGAAGCTCGTCGGCTGGCCGATATCGGAGGGGTTGGTCGGCTGGTAATCGCCGGCAGCCAGCGGTGTACGATTGCCGTTGTCGAGACGGGCTGAGTTTTCGAACAGGTTGATCTGGTCGCCGGCCATGTTGCGATAGAGCCAGGACACGATCAGACCTTGATTCTCGCGCCATGACGTCTTGGGCACCAGATAGGTGCCGGAAATCGCGATGTTGTGGTCCCGGTGCCAATTGACCGGGATGCTCCGGTTGCGCGGATCGTCCATGTTGAGATCGAGCGGCGCGCCGAGGATCTGGCCGGTGTCGAAGTTGTAGCCCGTCTCGGTACGAGACTGGAAGTAGGCCGTGGCTGTGCCGCCGCCGCCACCCTCAGTGTTGCCGTCGGAGTCACCCAGGGTCACCGAGATGCGCCCCCCGAGGCGTTTGCCGAGCTGTTTCCGTAGCGACAGTTGCAGCCCGGTGTACTCGGTCTCACCGGCGTTGACCCAGGTC
>JBCCGX010000261.1:0-10191 GCA_039029035.1 Acidobacteriota bacterium
GAGGTAGAAGAGGCTCTCGGGGGCGGCGTGGGCCATGAGCGGAATCAGCGTCTGATTCTGCTCATGCTCGATGGCCGCGGAGCTGCCGAGGGCGTAGAAGTTGTTGATCTTGATCCGCCGTGATCCCTCCCGTTCGACTACAGCGACGAACCCGTCCGGCCCTTCCCACGACGCGAGAAGGGTCTCGGTTTCTTGGTCGAGTCGTACTCCGGGAAGCTCGGAAGGGTTGGCCACGGTGAAGGCCAGGACGAGGGCCGCCGTCGGTAGGAGGGGCGTCCGGCGGGAGGTCTCGAGCGCGAGCCATGCGGCGAGCACGAAGTACGCGCCGGCGACGACCAGGAGACTGGCCCAGAGACCGATCGCTCCCAGCAGGACGAACCCCGTCACCAGCGAGCCGACAATCGCGCCGGCCGTGTTGAGGGCTGAGAGTCGTCCGACGACTCGGCCGGGTTGGCCGCTCCGCTCGCCCACCCTGAGCAGGTAGGGGAAGACCGCTCCGACGGCCACGCCGGGAGCCATGAGCACCAACGCGGCGGCGCTCCCGACCGACACGACATAGGCCGGCCACTTCTCCCCCGACCCCAGGTAGCGCATCCCGTCGGTGATCTGGAAGAAGAGAAAGGGTGTCGCCAAGGCGCCGATTCCGGCGAGGGTTACGAGGACGGTCAGTGCCACCCAGGGTTCGATTCGAGCCCGCGCGATCCCACGGGCCACGAGCGCCCCCACCGACAGGGCTACCAGGAAGGTGACCAGAATGATCGAGAAGGTGTAGACCGAGTTCTGAAGCACCTGCTGGAACATGCGCGTCCACAGAACTTCCAGCGCGAGTGCGAGTGCGCCGGAGGCGAACGCAGTGACGACGAGTCTCGGAGCCGTCAGGGCGACGGTGGCCCGGTGATCACTCAGGCGGCTCGACACCTTCGGAGAGGGCGGACTCGCGGGCGTCGGAAGAGCCGCGGCCCGTTGTTCCGCCGTTGTTCCGAGTCTCCACGCGACGAGGCCGATGACGAGAGAGGCGGCCGCCGCCAGCAGATAGGTGCTCTTGAATCCGATCCATCGCGGAAGCCAGAACCCGGCGGCCAGGGCCCCGGTGGCGGCGCCGAGGGTGTTCAGGCCGTAGAGGAGAGTGCCGGTTCGGCCCAGGGAGCCTCTCGCACCCACGAGGTACTGCGCGGCGAGCGGTAGCGTACCCCCCATGAGGATCGCCGGTGGCAGAAGGGCGCCGGCTGCCAGGACGAGTTTCGCCGTCAGCAGCAGGGTCGGTCGGTCACCGAGAGCGTCGTGGAGCGGAGAGTACGCCACCGCGTAGAGGTCCATCATGCCGAAGTACAGGCTGCCGGTGAGCCCGATACCGATCTCCACCAGGCCGTACTCGACCAGGGGGCGTCTGGCCCGGGGCGCTCGAAGGCTCCAGATCGCTCCGCCGATAGCGAGGCCACCGAAAAAGACGATCAGCGTTCCCGCGGTCGCGTGGGCCGAGCTGCCGAAGAGCAGCGCCAGCTCGCGCATCCAGAGGACCTGGTAGACGAGGCTGGCGAAGCCTGACACGAAGAGCAGGCAGAGGACCGTGAGGTGTATTGCCCTCAATCTGCGCTCGGTCACGGGTTGAAGTTAGGTATCACAACGATCCGCCGCCGGCCCTACTTCTTGCCGTACTTGCGGTTGAACTTCTCGATCTGGCCGGCGGTGTCGACGAAGCGCTGCTGGCCGGTGAAGAAAGGGTGTGAGTACGACGAGATCTCGAGCCGGATCACGTAGTGCTCCACGCCGCCGATCTCGCGGGTCTCCTCACTGGTCTGGGTCGAGCGCGAGATCCACTCTTCGCCGGCAGCGGAGTCGATGTAAAGAATCGGATGTAACTTGGGATGGATGTCTGGTTTCATGGTGGTGCTCCGCAAGCCTCAGCGGGTGACGTCTTTGAGGGTCAGTCCTTCGTCCCGCAGATACCGCAGCAGACCCTTCTTGGTGATTGTGCGCAACGCCCGGGTGGAGAGCCGGAGGCGCACCCAGCGCCCGAGCTCAGGGACGTACAGACGCTTGTTTTGGATGTTCGGCCGCTGCCAGCGCGGCGTGACGTTGTGCGCGTGCGACACGTTCCGGGCGGCATTCGGCTTCTTGCCGGTGATCTTGCATTTGAATGACATGGTTGCGGTACTCCCTTCAGAAGCCCAGTCGCGCGACCAGACTGATGTTGCGTCCGGGCAACGGCACTTCGTCCTTGGAGAACGACGTGTGCAAGCGTGCCTCTTCGTCGGTCAGATTTCTGCCGCGCAGCATCAGGTCGAGGTAGTAGCTCGAGAAGATGAACCGATAGCTGATATTGGCGTTGAGCATGGTGTAGGCGGCGGTGGGCGTTTCGTTCTCGGCGACCCGGTCCTGCTCGGTCACCCGCATCACATCGGCGCCAAACCGCAAGCGGTCGCTGCGGTAGTGGACGCCACCGCCGAATCGCGTCGCCGGTATACGTGGCAGATCCCCGCCGGCGTCGAACTCGGCCCGCACCAGATCGCCGAACAGATCGAGGTCCCACGACGCATGCGGCTGCTCGAAGAGCACGATGCTGACGTCGACTTCGCCGCCTGAGAACTTGGCGTCGGCCTGGGAATACTGCACGACCTCGAGACCGTCCTCCTCCTCCCCCGTGAAGGCTTGGAAGATGTAGTCGGAGAAGTCGTTGTAGAACAGGTTGATCTCGCCGGTGAGCCGACCTTCGGTCTTGCGAAACGAGAGCTCACCGCCGAGGGCGGACTCTTCATCGAGCCCTGGGTCGCCGATCTCGAAGGCGTTGACCGCGAAGTGCGGGCCGTTCGAGTAGAGCTCCTCGCTGGTCGGCATCTTGACGGAGCGTGCCAACGAGGCTCCGATCGCGTAGTCGTCCGACACCGACCAGACGAGCCCGAACGAGGCCGAGAGCGCATCGAAGTCCCGATCGGGAACGCCCGCGCTGCGAACGCTGGTCTCTTGGGTCTCGTAGCGGGCCCCGAACTGGTAGCGCACGTCACCGCGTTCCAACTCCTGGAACGTAAAGATGCCAAGACTCTCTGTCTTGGCCGGCGGGACGAAGGCTTCGTCGCCGACGACCTCGAAATCGCGGCTGCGAAGCTGGACCCCGACGGTACCCGTGTGCGAACCGCGGGCCTTCTGGTAGAGCTCAGTCCGCGCCTCCCAGGCGTCATTGAAGAAGGCCGTGCCCTCGCCTCCCCCTTCGCCCTCGACGTGCTCATAGTCGATGTATCCGAAGCGGAATTTCGCTCCCCGGAAGATGCCGAAAGGCTTGGCGACCCCACCTCTGAGCTCGTAGCGGACCCGTTGCATGTCGATGCGAATATCCTCGTCGCCATGCTCGTCGTCGTGCTCGTCGTCGTGCTCGTCGTCGTGCTCGTCGTCGTGCTCGTCGTCGTCGTGCTCGTCGTGCTCGTCGTGCTCGTCGTGTTCGCCTTCTTCCTCGTGGTGCCCGTGCCCACCCGGAAGCCCGTATTGGGTGTCGAAGCCGCTCACCGAGACGCCGATGAAGCCGCCGTTGTCGAAGAAGTAGGTGCCCCCAATCCCACCGCTGTCGCTGGTGATGTCGCTGTTGGGCAGCGTGCCGAATGGGTTTTCCTCTTCATCGTCATGCTCATCGCCGTGCTCGTCATGCTCATCGCCGTGCTCGTCATGCTCGTCGCCCTCGAGTCGCGCAAATCCGGGAATGTCATAGTCGTCCGTTTCGAGGGTGGCATAGTCCACGTGCCAGGCGAAGCGATCGCTACCTCCGTTGAGCTCGACTGAGCCGGCGCGTTCATCGGCAGCTGAGCCGAGACGGAGATTGAACGTGCCGGAGAGATCCGCCGTCGGCTTGAGCTCAGGGATCCGCCGATCGAGTTGATTGACCGCGCCACCGATGGCGGTACTGCCGTAGAGCAGGGTCGCCGGGCCTCGGATCACCTCGATCCTCTCGACCAACATCGGGTCGACGGTGACGGCGTGATCGGGGCTGGCGCTCGACGCATCGAGACTGTCGAGACCGTTCTCCATCATCTTGACCCGATCAGCAGTCAAGCCGCGGATGATCGGCCGACTCGCGCCGGGAGCGAAGTAGGTCTGGGTGATGCCGACCTCGTTGCTGAGCGTTTCGCCGAGGGTCGGCTCGAGTCGACTCGAGAGGTCATATCCGGCTAGCACGTTGACCGGCGCGGCGATTTCGAGATCAGACGCCGGCCCGCCTGGAGCGGAGATGACGATCTCCTCCGAGTGAATCCGACTGGTTAGAGTAATCTTGATCTCCGCGGTTTCTCCGGCCACCACCTCGACCCTTTCGAGGCCTCGCTCGAAGTGGCGCCGGCTGCTCGAGACACTGATCAGCTGAGAACCGGTGGCGACTGAGTCGATCTCGAATCGCCCTTCGTCATCGACTAGAAACTGAGAGGTGGTCCCGACCACGACCACCACGGCGTCGGACACCGGCTGGCCGTCGCTTGTCGTGACTTGACCGCGGATTCCGCCAGTCCCCTGGGAAACGTTGGCCAGAGCCTGACCGGGTTGGATCAGGAAGAGGCAGAGGGTGAGCAGAAAGACGGAGGCGACCGCCCCCGGAGAAGAACGATTGCCTCGGCCAGCCGAGGTATGGAGGATCTGCATGACTGAGTCCTTTTCTCGCGAGCTCCGGCCTGGAGCTCGCCATTGGCGATCTTTTCCGAACCGGCCTGTTTCGGACCGGTCTTTTTTGAACGAGACATCGCTCCGGCCTGGAGGAGCCGGTCGCGGATACGTCTCATGCGCGACGCGTTGTCAGAAGGCGGGCAGACTCAGCCAACAGGGGGGCCGCGGCCCGGATAGCTCGCGGGGAATGGCTCGACAAAGAGTGCGCCGCGTCGGGCTGGGGTGACCTCGACGGCAGCGAGCGCAGAATCGGTCGCTGACGGGGGGGCGAGCGAAACCCGTGGACCGCAGACGCCGCAGCACAGGCAATCGTGATCCTGCTCCTCTAAATCGGGGGCGGTGAGTGCCCCCGAACTGGGCCCATCGGCGGCGATGCCGGGAGGTGCCGGCTCGTCGCGACACAGCAACTCGTGCCCCGACGCATCGAGCAGCGAAATCAGCAAGAGCAAGGGGGTGAGCGCCGTGACGCCAGCGGATCGGATTCGCACGTAGGCTCGAATTTTTCTCAGTGGAGAGTTCGACGACCAGGCCGTATGCGCGCTGTCGCCGCAAGTGAGAATGAATTATCATTACCGCGTTGAGAGAAGTCAAGCGGTTTGGTGGGCAGCCCTCGCCCTCGGCACGCGTATGCGGTACCTCTACGCCATACCCGGTCAGCTACGGTCGCCAGCAGGCGGGATGGTGGCAGCTATCGCTCGGACCGGCGCGGCCGGTTGGGATCAAAGGTGATCAAGCGAGCGGAGTTGAACGTCACCGCCAAGGTGCTCAGATTGTGCAGCAGCGCCGCGAGGAGGGGATTGATCGCTCCCGCCGCCCCAACCAGCAGACCCCCCGCGTTGACCCCGACCGCCAAGGCATAGTTCTGACGGATCAGATCGAGGGTCCTCTTGCTCAGACGCACCACCGAGGCGACCTTGCCGAGGTCGTCCGATGCGAGGGCGATATCCGCCGCCTCGATCGCGACGTCCGAGCCCGACGTGCCCATGGCAATGCCGACGTCGGCAATGGCCAGGGCGGGAGCGTCGTTGATGCCGTCGCCGAGCATGGCGACACGGTGCCCGTTCGCCTGCAGGTCGCGAATGAAATCGTGCTTCTGCTCCGGCAGCAGACGGGCTTGCCACTCGCCGATCCCGAGCTCGTCGGCCACGGCGATCGCCGAGGGCTCGGTATCGCCGGTGAGCATCACCTGGCGCTCGACGCGCAGTCGCTGCAGCATCTTCAGGGCCTCGCCCGCTTCGGGACGCAGGGTGTCGCGAACACCGATCATGCCCACCAAGTGGTTTTCATAGGCGACGTACATCATGGAGTCGCCATGCTGGGCCCAATGCTCGAATTGTTTCTGGGCCTCGTCGGACACTTCGATCTCGTTCTCATCCATCAACCGACGAGAGCCCACCAGAACCTTGTGGCCGTTGAGTTGCGCCACCATGCCGCGACCGATGATGGCCTCGCAGCGCTCGTGTTCGGGGATCCGGACCTCTTTCTCCTCGGCATGGGCGACGACGGCGAGGGCGAGCGGGTGCTGTGAATGCAACTCCCCACTGGCGGCCAGGGAAAGAACCTCGTAGACGCTGTGGTCGTCGGTCACCGAGATCACCCGCTCGACATTCGGCAGGCCACGGGTCAAGGTGCCGGTCTTGTCGAAGACCACAGCGTCGAGATTCGCCGCCGCCTCCAGGTGGGTGCCGCCTTTGATCAGGAAACCGCGCCGTGCCCCGTTACCGATTGCCGCGCTCACCGCCGTCGGCGTTGCCAGGCCGGCGGCACAGGGACAGGCGATCAGGAGCATGGTCAGGGACCGTCGATAGTCTCGGGTGACGGCAAAAGTGACGAGGGCGAGAGCGAAGGAGAAGGGCACGAAATGGCGCGAGAAGCGGTCGCCGACGGTTTGGATCGGTGCCTTCAGATCCTGCGCCTCCTCGACGCGGCGGATCAATCGACCCACGGCTGTGTCGGCACCGACTTTCTCCACTCGTACGCGGATCTCACCGGCCAGCACGATCGTGCCGGCGAAGACCGGGTTGCCCTGGCTGCGGATCACCGGCATGCTCTCACCGGTGATCGGCGCTTCGTTGAGGGTCGCGGACCCCTCTTCGACCATCCCGTCGACGGGCACCTTGCGGCCGGTGTGGACCACTACCAGGTCGCCGGGCCGGACCTGCTCGAGCGGCACCGAAACCTCCGTGCCGTCGACGACTATCCAGATCGTTTCGTCGCCCAGGTCGAGCAGTTGTCGAATGGCCACGCGGGTCCGGTGGAGGGTGAGACCCTGGAGATACTCGCCCAGATTGAGCAGCCAGATCACCGTCAGCCCGGTGATGTTCTCGCGCAACAGCAGACTGGCCACTGTGGCACTGCCGATCAGGGTGTCCGTGGAGACGCCGGAATTGCTGGTAAGGGGCCGCAGCGCGCCGCGGAGATAGGTCCAACCGGTGACGATGGTGGCCATGGCGCTCACGCTGAACAGTACGGGGCTCGAGGCCAGGGCTCCGGCGCCGAAGACCAGCCGTTTGAGCCCGATCGCTCCGAGCACGCTACCTCCGATCCACAACTTCCGGCGGTAGGTCGCGGGATCGTCGTGCTGGTGATCGCAGTCGTCACCGTGGACGTGCTCGCCTCCCTGTGGAGCATGCTCGTGCCCGCAGCATCCGGAGATCTCCACGCCAGCCTCGCGATCGGCCTCGGCTTTCTTGAGGCGACGCCAGGTCTCGACGTCCAGCGGCTCGACATCCAGGGCCTCGAGGACACAGGGGCGGATCGTCTCGAGGTCCTGCGCCGGATCGAAGTGCACCAGGATGCGTCCCGTGGCCGGATTCACCTTCGCCTGCGAGATCTTCGGTTCGCGCTCGAGCTGTCGGAGCACGGAGGCCGCGAGGCGGGGATGACGGTACAGATCCGGAACATCCCAACGGGCGCGGCCGGGCACGGCCGAGCGCAGACGTGGTATGCGCGACTTCTCGAGGGACACGGCAGGGGCGAGGCTGGGCGTGGCGGTCATGGCGTGATCGTCGTCGAAAGAGCCCCTGGAGGCACTCAGTTAGCTTGTTCGGAGGCCTCGTCCGTGTGGGCTTCGTCTTCGGCCCTGGCTTCGGCCGTGATGTCTTCGAGCTCCTCGCGGACGGATTCGGCCATCTCGGAAATTTCCCGGCCGGCGGCCATGCCGAGGCGAATGCCTTCGCGCACCGCTGGACGCAGGGCACGTCCGATGGCCGGTGCCGCGTTCTTGACAAAGCCAGCGGCCGCGACGCCAATGAAGAACATTCCTGGACGTGAGATCAACATCTTAATCATCGATTACCTACCTTTCTTGAAGAGGCTCATTTCTTAAAGAGACTCATCCGAGTGCGGGTTCGAGCGGTGTCGTTTTTTCCTGGTCGATCCGAGCTTCTTCGGGAGACTCGGCAGGGACGCCGAAGACGGGCTGGAGAAAGCCTCGAAAGCCTCTAGAGAAAAGCCCGGCCGCCAGCATCAAAGCCAAGATGGCCAGCGCCGCGAGCTGCCAGCCAACGTCGTCTTTGGCGGCCAATCGATGAAAGTCCACCCCAGCTCCGGCAGGGATGAACCCTGCTGCCCAGATCAACGGAACAAGACCCAGGCAGGTGAAGATGGCCGGTTTCGCGGGAATGCACAATCCCCGCACGACGCGTGCCGCAACACCCGCGAGAAGAAAGCCTAACACCGTTGCATGCGACCAGCCTATGTGGAGGAAAAAAAACGCCAAAACAACACCAAACAGTGCGTTGCGGGAGCAGATGGCGCCCAGAAGGACCGCCACCACCATCGCAAAGCCGGGGCCCAGCCAGTCCGGCACGGCAGCACTCGGCTGGATCCGCAGAATCGGCTCCAACAAGGCGGTCATTCCAATGCCGACCCAGGCCCAGACGCCGTCGGCATGGGTGCTCCGTTCGAGGTGTGTCGCCAAGCGGCGTAGGGAGAAACCGGATCCCGGGCCGATGCTCGCGCCGCGTAGGCCGGCTTCGCGCAGCCGGGCTGCTCGGAGCCCGATCAGTAGGATCCAGGCAACCCCCACGAGATAGAGCAGCGTCCACTGCCACCTGAGGAGTCCGAAGGCCACCAGGACGGTGGGCAGGGCGATCTCCGCACGGATCGAGCGCCGCATGTGGAAGACCCCCTGGAGGATCGCCTCGAGGACGGCTCCCAGCAGGAATAGCGGTGCCAGGTAGATTGACAAGGTGGTGAACGCCTCGCCAAACGACAGCTCCTCGGCAAAGCGCTGCTCCATGGGATGCACCAGGCAAAGCCCGCCCACGAGCGCCACGCCGGTAAGGGCGCCAAGGGCGGAGATCCAGGGTGTGTCCTCGCCAACGGGATCGAGCGCGGGCGCCGGCTCGTGCGCCCCGTGGCCGTGTGCATACTCTCCATGGCCGTGCTCGTGCGCCCCGTGACCGTGCTCATGCCCCATGATCACGTGCAGCAGCATGCCTGCGATGGTCGCTTCGAAGATGGCAATGCCCGGCATGGAGAAATCGACCAGAACCCGCCCGGCGATGGTGAAGCCGAGAACTGTGGCTCCGATGAGAATCCCCAACAAGAGGATGGCGGCGCGGCGTCCGAGAATCGGCACGGCCAGCCACCAGACGGCGACCCCCATCGGTAGGCGATGCAGAATCACCGCCAGGGCGAGCAGCGCGGCGCTCTGCTGGGCGTGATCGTGGGGCGCTCCGGTGCCGTGATCCTCCGCACTGTGATCCTCCGGACGATGGCGCGCCTCGTCGTGATCGTGCTCCTCGTGCGCAGGCCCGTGATGTCCGACGTGCTCCTGGGCCTTTCCGGACTCAGCCAGAACCGGGCTGAGCAGGGCCACGCCGTCCAAGGTGGCGTGGATCGCGAGACCCAGAAAGGCGAACGCGACCATCGCGGGATAGATCTTGCGCTCCTGGGAGTGCAGGGAGCCGTGGAGAAGGAAAGGCAGAAGCATGCCCGCCAAGCCACCCGCCAGGGCCCAACCGCCGGCGACCAGGAAGGCGTGCGGCCATAGGTGCAGGATAACGACGCCGCCCAGGGAGACGGCAATGAAGGCGTCGAGAGCGGCCTTCGTGGCCTGCGAGCGCTCGGCCCATTGGGCCAGGAAGGGGCCGATAGCCAGGGGCAGGATTCCGCCGACAAGCAGGACGATCGTCAAGAGCGAGGATGCGGGGGTCATGGCATGTTCGGCGGGTCGCTTACGGACGCTGGTCTGCTGGCAGGGTCTTTGGTGAGACTTCGACTCAGGCGCCGAAGCCGATTCACTTCCGGGCCAATGATACCGTGGACGCTTGCTGGCCCGCCCTGGTACTCTGACAGACGGCCCGGCGAAATCGAACCCTGCGTCGATCATCCGGGCGCCGAAGCAACGCGCGATCCCGGAACGAGAGCTCGAGTATGGAAATCTTGGGGAACATCGCATGGGAGACTTGGCAGACCCTGCTGGTCGCGTCGCCCTTCGTGCTCCTCGGTTTGATGCTGGCCGGACTTCTGCATCTTCTCATCCCGGCGCGACTGGTGGAGCGATGGCTGGGCCAGACCGGCATGTCGGGGGTCTTGCGGGCGGCC
>JBCCGX010000262.1:0-10178 GCA_039029035.1 Acidobacteriota bacterium
CTCCCAGACCCGGGGGCTCGGGTGCTGCCCCGCGATCAACGCTTGCCAAAGTGAGGCCCAACGCGTCTCCGCCGCCTCGGCCAGGGCCTTGCCTGGCTGCCCGGCGAGGGCCCAGATCGCGGGCCTCTCTTCGAGCTCGAGCTCGTGAACCGACTCCGCCTCGGCACGCTCGAGGCAGCGAGCGGCCCTCTCCGGTTGTTGCAGCCAACCGTGCGCCCGGGCGGCGAGCACTTCGAACACCCCGCGGCGCTCGCTCAGACCGTCGCAATCGATTTGCTCGAGCGCCTCGCGGCAGCTGACGAGCGCCGCCGCAGCGCGCCCCTGGGTCAATTCGAGCCGCACCCAGAGCTCTAGGTCCTGCATCAGTCCGCGCAGGTTGCCGGAGCGACGATTGAAGCTCATCGCCCGTTCCAGGGTCGAGGCGACGCCCTTCGTCCGGCCTCGCCGTAGACGCACCTCCGCCAGGTTGAAAAGAGTCAGCGATGTGCGTGTAGGACCATCGACATCCTGTGATAAGCGCTGGGCATGCAGCAGGGCCCGTTCCGCGCCCGGCAAGTCATCAGCCAGAGTTCGACAGACCGCCAGATCATTCCACAGCCGCGCCGCTCGGATGCGCAGCAACCTTCGGCGATCGAGCTGCAAAGCGGTGCCCACATGCTCCTCCGCACCCGGCCCATCCTTGGCCTTGATCGAGCGCAACCCTCGCGCGTGGTGCCAACTGCCGGCGAGGTCGGCGTGCTCGAGAGCTTCGCGAGACGCCTCGAGATAGCGATCCATGGCCGCCGGATCATCACAGTCGTACGCCGCCCCAACAGCTACGAGACACGCCTTCAGCCGCGCCTTGCCTCGCGTTTCGTCGAGGCAGCGCGCCACCCACCGGCGAATGTCATCGAGCCGTCCACGGTAGGCCGCCAATCGAATGGCCACTTCGGCGAGATCGATCAATTGATCCGCTGAGAGGTTCGCCTGCTCTAGCTGCTTGACCGTTGCTCTGGCGGCGTTCTGCTCGCCGAGGAGTAGCTGCGCCTGAGCCCGCAGCAGCCGTGCGGCGACATTGCGCTGACGTTTGAGGACCTCGAGCGTCTGGGCGTAGCGGCCGAGAGCGAAGAGGCCGCGCGCGTAGGCCAGCACTTCGTCGCGGTGACGCGGCGGATCCCGCCGCCAGGCTACGACCGCTTGCAGCCATTGGCCTTTGGCGGTCAGCTCGGCGGGATTCAAATCGTGGCGCCACCCCTCCCAGAGATCGCGCGCTGCCTCCCCCACCAGCAGATCTTGCAACGGACCCAGACCCGCGGCACGGCTGAAGAAACGTCGACGGGCCGCACCAGGGCCGGCGAGCCAGAGGTGCGAGTCCCCATCGACACGATGCTCGGCGGCCAACAATCGACGCGCTGCGGCGAAAGCCGGGCGCCAGAGAAACGGCGCCGCTTCGAAGACTTCGCTGACTGCTTGATCGGCCGTTGTCGGGGCCAGGACCTGCTGCCAGCGCTGCAGCAGGTAGCGCGCGCTGCGGCGCGCCTCGCCACGTCCGGCGACGGTGTCTTCGGTACGGAACAGACGGCGCAGCAACTGAGCGAGCTGCACCTGGACCAGTCGATCCGAATGCCCGCGGCGTACCGACTTCAGCCGCACCAAGCCATCAGCGGTCAAGCTCAGGTCTTGCCATCCGGATGGCAGAAACCACCCCCCGTGCTCCAGGTGCGACAAAACGGCGGCGCTCTGTAGGACCACGGCCAGTCGCTGTTGATCGGTCAGTTGTGCTCGGTCCAGCTCGACACTGTCGGTGGTGGACAACTCGACGAGGGAAAGGCCAGGAGCTCGCTTCGAGGCCTCAGTAGAGTCACTCAACAGCGTCCGCTCCTTGTCCCTGAAGCTGATCGAGATCGTCCCAAAAGCGAGGGTAGGACTTGGCGACCACCTGCGGCTGGTGGATTGCCACACCTGGACGTCGCAACCCGACCAGTGCCATGCTCATGGCGATGCGATGATCGCCGTGGGTCCGTACGGCGACCGGGTTCGACGGCGGCGACGAGTCGGACCACACCCCCGGAATGACCAGGCCATCGGCGAGCTCCTCGACCTGGGCGCCGACCCGCGTGAGCTCCTGTGCCATGGCACTCAGTCGATCACTCTCCTTGATTCTCAGATGAGGCACGCCAGTGATTCGTGTCGTGCCGGCAGCAAACGGGGCGAGGGCCGCGAGGGTCGGTACCTGATCCGGAGTCTGCGACAAATTGGCGTCCACCGCGCGCAGGGCTTCAGCCGCCACCTCCAGGCCCTCGGGGCGCCAGTGAATGCGCCCCCCCATGCGCTCGAGCAGGTCGACAAATCGTCGGTCACCTTGGCGGGAATCGGATCGCAGTCCCTCGATCAGCACCCGCCCACCGCTCAGCATCGCCGCAGCGGCCGGGTACGCGACAGCCGAATAATCAGCCTCCACCGTGACCTCCCCACCGCGCAGAGGCTGCGGTTTCACTCGAAACACATTGCCGGTGCGCTCGACCTCCCCGCCGAGCTCGGCGATCGCATCGAGCGTCAGGTCGACATAGGGCTCGGACGTCAACGCACCGACCTCGATCGCCACCTCGTCATCCGCCGCCAGAGCAGCCATCAACAGAGCCGACAGGAACTGGCTCGAGACGCCGGCATCGAGCATGCAGCGCCCTCCACGTAAGCTGCCGCCGATGATCTCGAGCGGCGCGAAACCTTCGTTCCGCGGGCAGCGGATCTCAGCACCCAGTTGCCGCAAGGCCTCGATGAGCGGCCCAACAGGCCGTTCTCGCAACCGCTCGATGCCGTCGAGGTGCCAGGTGCCAGGGATGGCGGTCAGCGCCGCGGTCATGAAGCGGAACATGGTGCCGCCGGCGCCGCAGAAGATCTCACCGGTTCTGTCACCGACAGGACCGTTCAACATCGTGGCGGCGTCCTTCGGTTCGAGCCGCCAAGCATCGCGACTCGCCTCGACCTGGAATCCGCAGGTTTCGAGACCCTGGACGAACTGCTCCGTATCCTCCGACACCAGGGGTCGACGGACGATCAGCGGCAGACGTCGCAGGAGTGCTAGGTTGAAGTACCTCTGAGTGAAGCTCTTCGATCCCGGCACCGCCACTCGTCCGGTGACAGGTCGACCGCAAGCCACTTCGTAGGGCGGTGGCTCAGGGGAGGCAACCGCAGCATCTTCCTCTCCGGCGGGCGATTGTGAGACCATGGTGAATCAAACTCCAAGATCGACCAGGCAAAGATCTCCCGATCGAGCCGATTGATGGTGTCGGTACGCTTTGAGGCCTTACCGCGGCATCAAGGCCGAATTTCTCCGGCAGATTGCCGCAGAAAGATCGGGATTTCCGCAGATCGAACCCGGGCATAGATTTCTCTGTCCGTCGTCATATCTTGTCATAAACAGTGATTCCATCAAGCCATTAGGCCCTTTCCCAACGATGAAAACCGCTCCACAGATTGCCGATCGTCCGTTTGTGGGATGGAGCAATCCCAGAACCGGACAATGGCGCTTCGGAGCCCCCAATTTACCCTCCCAGTTGCCCGAAACCTCCCGTCTGGATCTCCGTAGGAGTTGATACGATTTGGGCATTGTCCTTGCTAGATACTCACCAGGAGGTGAATCATGGATATCCAACGACCGTCTCGCAAGAAAGAGCTTCAGCGTCGCCGAATGATGATCGGCGCCGGCGTCATGGCGGCGTTGGCTCTAGTCACGTTCGGCATCAGTAACCTCGAGCCCGCGGTGCGCTCCGTCGAGCGTGGCTCGATCTGGTCCGATACGGTGGAGCGCGGTGAGATGCTGCGCTCGGTGCGTGGCAACGGCACTCTGGTCCCGGAGGAGATTCGCTGGATCTCGGCCCAGACCAACGGCCGGGTCGAGCGGGTCGTCATCGAGCCCGGCACCCATGTGACGCCGGACCAGGTGATCCTCGAGCTCTCCAACCTGGAGCTGCAGCAGGCAGCACAGGACGCCGAGCTGGCGCTGCGTGCCGCGGAAGCTGAATACGCCGACCTCGAAGTCCGCTTGTCGAGCCAGCTGCTCGATCAGCAGGCGAACCTGGCGCGGGTCAAGGCCGACTTCGAAGGGGCCCAGCTGCAAGCCGAAGCCGACAAGGAGCTGTTCGAGAATGGCCTCATCCCCGACATCCAGTTGCGGCGCTCCGAGCTCGCCGCCGGCCAACTGACGGTGCGTTACGACATGGAGCAGCAGCGCATCGATAAGACTCGCGAGTCGACGACTGCCCAGCTGTCCGTGCAGCGCACCCAAGTCGACCAACGTCGTGCCCAGTTCCGTCTGCAGAATGACCTGCTCGATTCCCTCAAGGTGCGCTCCACCATCGCCGGCGTACTGCAGGAGGTGGTGGTCGAAGAGGGCGAGCGATTGACCTCCGGCACTCGCCTCGCCCGGGTAGCCCAACACGACAAGCTCAAAGCCGAGCTGCGGATCAACGAGACCCAGGCCAAGGACATCGAAGTCGGCCAGGTGGCCAAGATCGATACCCGCAACGGCATTATCGATGGCCGTGTCACACGGATCGACCCGGCGGTGCAGCAGGGCACGGTGACGATCGACGTCGCTCTCGAAGGCGAGCTGCCCAAGGGTGCGCGGCCCGATCTCTCGGTCGACGGCACGATCGAGATCGAGCGCCTCGACGACGTTCTCTATGTCGACCGGCCGGCCTACGGCCAGGCGGAGAGTCTCGTTGGCCTCTACGTCATCGATCAGGAAACCAAGATCGCCACCATCACCCAGGTCATGCTGGGGCGCACTTCGGTCAACACCGTCGAGATCGTCCGCGGCTTGGAGGTCGGTGACGAAGTCATCCTGTCCGACTCCAGCCAATGGGGTGACGAGCCTCGCATCCGCATCGTCGAATAACCGGAAGACCCAATTGGGGCTAGACCCTAGAGTTTCGTTTCTTGCGAAATCAGATCAAATGCCCGGTATCCCAGCCGGGACCGAATCGAGGAGAAAAACATGGCTGAATCCCTCATCCACCTGGACGGCGTCAAGAAGGTCTTCTATACCGAAGAGGTCGAGACCCACGCTCTCGCCGGTATCCATCTAGACATCCATCCCGGCGAATACGTTTCCATCGCCGGCCCCTCGGGTTGTGGCAAGTCGACCCTGCTGTCGATTCTCGGCCTCCTGGACACCCCGACCGAAGGCACGTACATCCTGAACGGCAAGTCGGTCGACAACCTGACCCTCTCCGAGCGGGCCCGGATCCGTAATCGCGAAGTGGGCTTCATTTTTCAGGCCTTCAATCTGATCGGTGACTTGACGGTCTACGAGAATGTCGAGCTGCCGCTGACCTACCGCGGCACGCCGTCGGCGGAGCGCAAGCAGAAGGTCCAGGCGGCCCTCGAGCGGGTCGGTATGGCGCATCGTATGAAGCACTACCCGGCCCAGCTCTCCGGAGGTCAACAGCAGCGCGTCGCGGTTGCCCGTGCGGTCGTCGGTGATCCGTCGATCGTTCTCGCTGACGAGCCCACCGGTAACCTCGATTCCTCCAACGGCGAAGCAGTGATGGATCTGCTCAAAGAGCTCCACAACGCCGGATCGACGATCTGTATGGTGACTCACGATCCGCGCTACGCGCGCCACGCCCAGCGCAGCATTCGGTTGTTCGACGGCCGGGTGGTGGAAGAGGAAGACGCGGCGGCCTGATGCGATGACTCCGATCATTCGGCTGCGCAATCTCGACAAGTACTACGAAACCGGCTACGGCCGGACCTACGTCTTGCGACGCATCGACCTCGATATCCAAGAGGGCGAGTTCGTCACCATCATGGGTCCGTCCGGGGCCGGTAAGTCGACCCTCCTCCATATCCTCGGCATGCTGGACGGCAAGTGGGAGGGTGAATACGAGTTTCTCGGTCACCCGATCCACAGCATGAAGCCGAAGCATCGCAATGCGCTGCACAAGGAGCACATCGGCTTCGTCTTTCAGAGCTACCATCTGCTCGACGACCTCACGGTCTACGAGAACCTCGAAGTGCCGCTGTCTTACCGCAAGGTCAAGCGCGCCGAGCGCCAATCGATGGTCTGTGATGTGCTCGATCGATTCCAGATCGTCGGTAAGAAGGATCTTTTCCCCAATCAACTCTCCGGCGGCCAGCAACAGCTGGTCGGCGTCGCCCGGGCGGTGATCATGGATCCGAAGGTGATCTTCGCCGACGAGCCGACGGGGAACCTCCACTCGGGCCAGGCGATGGAGATCATGGAGCTGTTCAAGCAGCTCAACGACGATGGCACTACGATCGTCCAGGTGACCCACTCGGAGGCCAATGCAGCCTACGGCAACCGAGTCATCAACCTGGCCGACGGTTGGATCGCCAACGAGACGGCGGCGTAGGTATGATCTCCCCCGCAAGGGGGACCCTTGACCTACCTCGATCTCAAGATCGGCAACATCCACCTGACCGACCGCCTGGGGACTGGCGGTATGGGGACCGTTTATGTCGGCTTCGACGAGAAGCTGCAGCGCGAGGTGGCCGTCAAGGCGATTCGCGGCGATCGGGTGGATGCAGAGACTCGAGCACGGCTGTTACGCGAGGCACGCCTGCTGTCGCAGCTCGACCACCCCAATATCTGTCGCATCCACGACTACATCGAAGGTGACATCAGCGACTACCTGATCCTCGAGCTGGTGCCGGGCGAGAGTCTCGCCGAGGCCCTGGAATCCGATATCGAGCCCGCGATCAAGCTTCGCCTCGCCGAACAAGTTGCGCAGGCCTTGGCGGCGGCCCACGCACGCGGCATCATCCATCGCGACCTCAAGCCGACCAACATCATGTTGACGCCCGAAGGCCAGGCCAAGGTGCTGGACTTCGGCCTTGCCCGTTCCCTCGAGCCGCGGGAAGGCGAATGGACGACCGGCGAGCATGCAACTCTTGATCCTTCCCTTGGGCAAGCCTCCGTGGATGCCGGCGAAGAAACCGGGCGCGGGCACACAGAGCGTGACGGCCATGGGTGCGAAGACAGGCGGCACGACGACACTTTACCCGATGGCGAAGTGCCGACCGGCGCTCGCCTAGGCAGACTTTCGGCTTCGATCCGCACCGAGCCCGGCCTGGTACTAGGCACCGCTTCCTACATGAGCCCGGAACAGGCGCGCGGCCAGCGGGTCACGGCTTCCAGTGACGTCTATTCACTCGGCCTTGTGCTGCAAGAGCTGTTCACCGAGAAGCCGCCCTATCCGGTTGGCTTGGCCCGCGAGCTCATCTTGACCATGGCCGCGGACGGCGACGCTTTGCCCGTCGCTGGCGTGCAGGCCGACGTGGCGACCGTTATCGGCCATATGCGCTCGGTAGCGCCAACTTCGAGACCTACAGCGGCTGAGGTCGCCGACCGCCTGCGGTGGATCCGCGAGCGGCCAAGGCGACGCTTCAGACGCATCGTGTCCTGGGCCTGCGCCGCCATCGCACTGCTCGCCGGCCTGCTCTACATCGGTCATCTCAGGCAGCAGCGCGACCAAGCTGTCCGCGGCCGGACGGCCGCCGAAGAAGCGTGGCATGCGGCCGAGCAGACCCTTGCCGGTCGGGCTCGTCTACTGGAAGAAACTGTCGAGACCCGTGAGACGACGTTCGGACGTGAGCATCCCGAAGTGGCAGCTGGACACCGTGACGCCGGCTTATTTTTCGAGCTCGCTGGCGACGAGCCGCGGGCCGCACACCACTATCGGCAAGCCCTCGAGATCCTCCTAACGCTGGAGCGCTTCGGCGAGGCACGGCCGATAGCCGACAAGATGATCGCCAGGCAGTGGGGTGATGCCGAGCTCTGGCAGCTTTGCCGGGACCACGGTCTGGTGCTGGACTAACCAGAGCCGACTTGACAGACGTTTCCGAGAGATTGTCAGCCATGGCCGACGCAACAAGTAGGACTCCGGGCGCTAGTGGAAACATCATCCGGAGACTAGACTGCTCTTGAGCGTTTCAGCTCGTCTCTCCGAGATGCAAAGTTCCTGTTGACCGCCTTCTTTTCCGCCTCCGGCGGGGCGTTTCTTGTTTTTCGCCTTTTTGGCGGAACCGCCTTCTTGTTTCCGCCTTTGGCGGGGGCCGCTTTCTTTTTCCGCCTTTGGCGGGGCCGCGTTCTCTTTCCGCCTCTGGTGGGACAGCTTTTCTTTTTCCGCCTCTGGCGGAGAGTGTGCCATGGCAACAACGCGCGAACATAGGCAGCCGAGCCTGGACGCCGGACCCGCAGCCGAGTCTCCGGCGGGCCAGCTCTCGTCGAGCGAAGCGACATCCCTCCAGCCCCCCGAGCGGCGGCCGGCTCAGACGAGCGACGTTTCCGGCGAGCCGGAGACGGTCGACGACCTGGATCTCGTGCATCCCGGAACCGAAGAGGCCACGATCCAAGCCAAGCTACATCCTTACGCCGGCGCGGCGGCTATCAAATCCGGACTCGAGGGCTGGCAGCGATGGGTGAGCGGGGCCGTCACCGTTTTTCTGCTCAGCCTGGTCGTTGCTTTCGCCTGGTATTGGGGTGAAGCTTGGTATCACGGCCGGCAGCAGCCGGCGACCGGTGGCAGCCCCACGGCTAGCGCGGCCGGAACTGTGGAAGCCGCAGCCGTTGCTGCGCCCGATTCCAGCCCAGGAGAGTCTCCGCAGACGGCTGATGAACCCACGGCTGACAATACGTTCACCACTGTGGACGATTCCACGGCTGCCAACGAATCCACGCCTGCGGAAGATTCCATAGCCGTGGACCCGCCGTCTTCCACCGCGCAGGGCGAGTTACAAGCCGTGCTCGGTCGAGTCGAGGCTTGGGCCGAAGCATGGGCCAATCAGAGAGTCGACGACTACCTTGCGAGTTATGCCAGCAGCTTCGAGCCGCCGAGAGGCATGAGCCGCGCTGATTGGAACGCCCTGCGCCGCAAACGCATCGAACGACCTCGACGGATCGAGGTGCAAATCAGCGAGGTCGAGGCCGAGCTGTTGGGTACCCATCGCGCCCGGGTCCGATTTCGGCAGACCTACGCCTCGGACAGTTATCGCGACACGACGCGCAAAGCGCTGGAACTGGTGCTCGAAGCCAGCGACTGGAAGATCACGACCGAGCGCGCTGCTCAGTAACAGCCTACAGCTTGCCCAGGATCCTTTCCATCTCCGTACGATCGAAGGCCCGTAGCGTCTGCGCCTGGGCCATGCCGCGTGCGCCGAGGGAGAGCATCGCCGCCGTGGCAGCCTCGTCGTCCGGCGCGGAGAAGATCAGCACGCCGTCGTGAGCACCCATCGTCCAGTAGACATCCTTGACTTCGACCCCGAGAGCTTCGACGCTGGCCGCGAAGTCCTCGGACCGCTTAGGTGTGTCGCGGATGTTGGCGATGCCCTGGCTGGTGTAGTTGATCAAACCGATGTACGTTCCCATCGTTCGCTCTCCTTCGTTTTCGGAATCGTGTTCTCAGGCCGCCCGCCGGCTCAGTCTAAGCTACCAGCTGCCGGACGCGCCGCCACCGCCAAAGCTGCCACCGCCACCTGAAAAGCCACCGCCTGAAAAGCCGCCGCCTGAAAAACCACCGCCCGACCATCCACCACCGGACCACCCTCCCACATCGCTCGACCAACCGCCGGACCAGCCGGAGCTCGGTAAGTTGTTCTTGAACGCCTTGCCCGCTTCGGTACCCATCCAGAAGCGCGCCAGGGGGAATGCGATCACCCAGAAAGCGAGAGCAGCCAGGCCGGCCGACGGACCGAAGACTGCCGCCGGAAAGCTGAAGAAGAAGGGCATCAAGAAGAGGTAGAGAAACCAGCCTGCGCAACCGCTGGTGGCGATGCTGACCAAGGAGAACGTCCCGACCACGACCGAGAAAATCCCGAAGAAGATCAGCCGCTCGAAAAACGGCGCATCGTGGATGTCATCGGACGAACCGGCCAGTTGCGGCGGGATCAGATCTTCCTGGCCGCGCACCGTGGCGTCGATGACCTCAACCGCCGCCGTCACCCCACCACCGAAGTCGCCACCGCGGAATCGCGGCACCATGAGGTTCGAAACGATCCGCTTGCTGCGCACATCGGTGAGGGTCGGCTCGAGACCATAGCCCACCTCGATACGGATCTTGCGGTCGTCGCGAGAGATCAACAACAGAGCCCCGTCGTCGATGCCTTCGCGACCGAGCTTCCAGGTCTCGACCACGCGCAGAGCGAAGTCTTCGACCGGCTCGTCTTCCAGGCTA
>JBCCGX010000263.1:0-10176 GCA_039029035.1 Acidobacteriota bacterium
GGTCGCGAGCTGCGCAAGGCCGGGATCCAGCCGAAGAGCAGGCTGGTGAGAACCGAGACCAGCACCGCAAAGGCCAGCACATTGGCGTCGACACCGACCTCCGTCAGCCGGGGTATGTTGCTCGGGCTGAGGGCGACAAACGACCGGACGCCGGCCAAAGCGATCGCCACCCCGAAACCGCCACCCAACAGGCCCAAGACCAGGCTCTCGGTGAGCAGTTGACGGACGATGCGGTTGCGGCTGGCGCCAATCGCGGTCCTGAGGGCCATCTCCCGCCCACGAGCACTGGCCCGAATCAACAGCAGGTTGGCCACATTGGTGCAAGCGATCAGCAGCAACAGCCCGACGGCACCAAAGAGCGGCAGCAGGGTCTGGTCGATCCGGCCGACGGTCTCGCGGTGCAACGACACCAGGCCAAAGCCGGGCTCGTCGAGCTCGGGATACTCCTCGGCAGCTCGCGCGCTGAGCGCCGTGAGATCGGCCTGAGCGGTGGCCAGCGACACGCCGGGGCGCAAACGCCCCACACCATAGAGAAAGTGATTGATCCGATCGTTCCGGGTCGCCTCATCGAGCAACGCCAAAGGGATCCAGACCTCCGCGTTGCGTTGGCCGAGGGCCTCGGGTGGGCGAAAGTCTTCCGGCATGATCCCGACGACCTCGAAGGCGGTACGGCCCAGGGTGACGGTTTGACCCAGAATCCCCGAATCACCACCCCATCGGCGCTGCCACAGATCGTGACCGAGGACGGCGACACGAGGGGCGCCAGGCTCGTCTTCGGCCGGGGTGAAGGCGCGGCCGTGCGCCGGCTGGACCCTGAAGACATCGAAGAATTGGGCCGAGATCATGGCGCCGGAGAAAAGCTCGGGCGCTCCATCACCGCGCACGGTGACGCGGAGACTGCGCGAAATCGCCAAGGCCTCGAAGGACCGATTGCGCGCCTGCAGATCGAACGCTTCCGGGGCAGACAGAGCGTAGATTTTGCCGGAGGTTCGATCGAGCCCGGCGCCGACCCGAACGAGTCGTTCGGACTCCGCATAGGGAAGAGGTGCCAGGAGCACGCCTTGGACGACGCTGAACAGCGTGGTGGCGAAACCGACACCGACAGCGAGGGTGGTGACCGCCAAGACAAAGAAGGCGGGTGCCCGGCGAAACGACCTGAGGGCGAGGCGGGTGTCTTGGTGCAAGGTGTCCATGATCTCGCTTCCGTGTCTGCTGGTGTGCCTGCGGTTGCTGCGTCTGGTCCTGCCGCTGTGCAGGGCCCCATCGCTGTGCCGAATCTCGATGGGGTCGCTCTGCTGCTGGTCGTTCCTTCGGCGGCGCCGTTTCCTGCCTTGACCCGCTGCATAGACATGCTGCGTCGGTACGCTTGCGAGGAGGTCCCGGAGGATCAGAGTCCAGAATCGGAGGCCGGCAAGGAGCCCCCCTTGCCGCCGAACGGCGGCGCGGTGCTGGCGGAACCACTGCAGGAGGTCCTCTTCGTGGTGCGCGCGAAAACGCTCGGGATAGGCCCGGATCAGGATCTTGTAGAGCGTCTCACCTACGGACATGGCTCGATCCGCCTCAGGAATTGCCGAGCACGGCGCGGGCGCGGGCCAGGTCGACGACTTTCTCCAACCTTCGTGCCTCCGATCGGAGCGCCGCCCACCCAGCGGAGGTCAACTCGTAGTACCGTCGCCGTTCGGCGTGCGGGCCGCCTTGGTCGGCGATCGACTTCGCCTGGCGGACAAGACCACTGGTTTGCATTCGCTGTAGGGAGCCATACAAAGTGCCGGGTCCCATCCTCACCTGCCCTTCGCTCGCCTGTTCGACTTCTTGAGAGATGGCGTAGCCGTGCCGCGGCCCACTCGCTAGAGCCAGCAGGGTATGCAACACCGCCGGAGTCAAAGGCTTTGATACCTCGCGACCTTTCTCGTCCTGTCCCATCGTTCCTCCGTCCACATGTCTCGCCTGTCGGGCGGGCAAGTTCCGAGCCTTGCAGCCGGTAACGGCATTGCGTCTGCAACAGCATTGCGTCTGCAACAGCATTCCGTCTGCAACAGCATTCCGTCTGCAGCAGCACTGCGCCTGCAAGGATTGCGTCTGCGATCATTGCATCCGTCAACGATTATATCTGCAACGGATGCAAAGGGCAAGCAGCAGCCGTTCGAGCGCGCTCCGCTCGCAGAGAGCGGGTCGCTAGGGGCAACCGGGCCTCGATCCTCAGTCGTCGCGACTGAGGATCGAGTCGGTGGTGAGGATCGGACTGGCGTCGAGCTCGTGCGCTTCCATCATCGCGACGATGCGTTGCAGCGACGCCAGAATCGACGACTTCTCCCAATCCCTGAGCTGGTCGAACTGCTCGGCGAAGGACTCTTGGAGCGGCGGCGGTGCGGTGGCCAGGAGCTCATCCGCCTCGGCCGTGGTACGAACCATGACGCGCCGTTTGTCGACCTCACTGCGCCGCCGAGAGACCAGGTCACGCCGTTCGAGGCGGGCCAGGATCCCGGTCACGGTCGGCAAGCTGAGGCTGACCGTCTTGGCCAGCTCACTACCCGAGATCTCGCCCCGCCGAGAGAGCTCACGCAGAACCACGAGCTGCGGACCGGTGAGCCCATAGCGCTGAGTCAACGAGCGCGAGTGCAGATCGACCGCCCGGATGATGCGCCGCAAGGCAATGAGGACTCGGTCGAGTGCGTCGCTTTCTGCCATCGAAGAAGTCTACCGTACAGTTTCCCATCCGCCGGATCGACGGGTGAGCCAGCAGGTCGTGGTGCATCCACCGGCAAGCGCCGCTCGAAGCCACCGCCACCAAACACTAGGCTATTGGCGTCTTTGGCGAGTTAAGTAACGCCGGGCCAGCGGAAAGTCCGCTGGCCTTGGCGGTTGGACACCTGCCTTCCCTTGCTAGGGCAGAAAGGCCTCGACCGAGGACCCGAGACCGGCTCGCTTGGCCTCGGCGTAGACTTGCTCGGCGACCGCCAGATCGAGAACGCCTAGGCCAAAGGGGCTGAAGATGTTCAGGCGTTCGCCGGTACCATCGGGGATCTCGACCTCACCGAGCAGAAGCTCACCGATCGAGCCATGGACGAAGTCACGATGACCGACCTTCTCCGCCGTCAGATGAATCGAGGTGTTGGCCCGGCACACATGGCCGAGATCATCGACAATGTTGTGGTGCTGGAGCAGGATCTCGGGCGCCAGATCGCGCAACGAAACGTGCAGGATCGTGGTCCCGGGCTGGCAAGCATCGAGCGTCTCGACATACGGAACACCGGAGGTGGTCGCGAAGGTGACCAGCCCCGAGCCAGCGAAGGTTTCGTCCAGGCTCCCGGCGACTTCGAAGCGCCGGCCCGGATGGCTGGCGAGGAACCGATCGCGGAACTGTTCGGCACGCTCCCGGCTCAGATCAAAGACTAGAAAGTTGTCCAAGTCGGGCCATACGGCGGTGAGGAAATGTCCCACTTCGAGATTGATCGGCCCGCACCCGACAAAGCCCACCGATCGTGGCTTGTCGCCGTGTCGCAACACGCGTGCGGCAAGCGCTGCACTGGCCGCTGTTCGCTGCTTGCTGATCAGCGAGCCCTCGAGAATGGCATAGGGTCGGCCGGTCTCGCGGCGGTTGAGGATCACCACCGCCGAAGCGCGCTCGATGCCGCGCTCGACGTTCGCCGGGACCGAGGCGATCCACTTCAAGCCGGCCACTCCGAACCCGTCGCCACCCAGGTAGGCCGGCAAGGAGATGATCCGATCGAGATCACTATCCGGGAAGCGTAGAAAGCTCGAATGTGGTAGCGAGCTGTCGCCCCGAGTATGGTTCTCGTAGGCTCGTTGCACGGCGTCGAGCACGGCGTTCTCGCGGCCTTCGAGGATCGAGGCCACTTCTCGAGCCCCTACGATCAGCAGGTCATCTGTCGACAATCTCCGACTCCTTAATCGAGGTCTCCCAAGTGCTCTTGCACCCAGGTGTCGTTATAAATGGTGTCCAGGTAACGCTCGCCGCGATCGGGAAAGATGGCGGCACAGCGAGACCCGGCCGGGATCTCCGGTGCAAAACGTTCGACGGCGCGGACGACACCACCTGAGGAGCCGCCAGCCAAGATGCCCTCCCGGCGGACCAATTGGCGGCAGCCCAGGACGCAATCGGCATCCGTCACGTGCAGGCAGCGGTAGACTGAGTCGTCCGGGCACAAGGTCGGGCGGATCGCGGAGCCTAGGCCCGGCACCAGCCGTGGACTCTTCACATCCGAGAAGATCTGGCTGCCCACGGCGTCGACCGCGATCACTCGGGTGCCCGGCCCTTCCCCCTCGGCGATCAAGTCCTGATCGCGCAGGTAGTCGACACAACCCCGCAGCGTGCCGCAGGTTGCGGTGGCGACGAAGAGAAAATCCGGCGCCCCGTCGAGGACTTCGAGGATCTCTCGAATGGTCGCGCGATAGTGCGAGCCAGCATTCTCCATGTTGCTGTATTGATCGACCCAGAAGCTGCCCTCGACGGTCTCGAGGATCTCTTGCACACGACGCAGCTTGGCCGGCAAGAGCTCACCGGTGGCCGGATCGGGCTTCTCGACGACCTCGATCTCGGCGCCATAGGCGCGCAAAATGTCGACGTTTTGTTGGGTCGTCTTCGGATCCACCAGGCAACGAAACCGCAGTCCGAAGTAAGCACAGGCCTGCGCCAGACCGATGCCGGTGTTGCCCGAGCTGGCTTCCACCACCAGGGCATCGGCACCGATCACGCCCTTGTTCAGGGCATCTTCCAGGATCGCGAGAGCTGGCCGATCCTTGGCGCTGCCGCCCGGATTGTGTCCTTCGAGCTTGGCGTGCACCTCGAAGGCCGCATCGCCGAAGAGTCGATCGAGACGGACGAGCGGCGTGTTGCCGATCGCCTCCAAGATACCGCGGCTCAAATCGCGCCTCCGTCACCGAACGAGTCGGTATCGATCGAATCAGCAAGAAACGTCTCGACCAGCTGGCCGACTTGCTCGATCTCCACCAAGAACGAATCGTGACCGACGATGCTCGGCAGAGAGCACCAGTGGCTCTTCTTCCCCGCTGCGAGTAGACGTTGGTGAAAATCCTGCTGCTCGTCCACTGGAATCAAATGATCCTCTTCGGCAGACACGTTGAAGAATTTGGCCGAGACGGTCTCGAGAGCCGCCTCGGGACTCGGGCTGTCTTTCCAGACATCGTGCAAGTCCATCGCCATCGAGAGGATCGAGTAGGCATCGAAATCGAACTTGCCCACCGCCTTGAGCCCCTGGTATTCGAGATAAGACTGGACGTCGAAAGTGACCCGATCGCGGCTCGGCCGGTGGATCGGGCTCCAATCGAATCGCTGGTTGAACTCGGTCCGCGAACGATAGAACAGGGTGCCGAGCTCGCGAGCCAACCGCAAGCCTTCGTTGCCCAGATCGTCGCCGGCATCGCGCCCCAGACGAAGGATGCGGCGCCCGAGGTGATGAATCGCCGCTGTGTAGGGCCGTGTCCGATCGGTACCGGCGAAGGACACGACGCGCGCGACGCGGTGCGGCAAGCGGATCCCCAGCTCCACCGTTTGCATGGCTCCCAACGAGCCTCCGGCGACAGCAAAGAGTCTATCGATGCCCAGATGATCCAGTAGACGAACGTGCACCGCAACGATGTCGCGGACCCCGATGGTGGGAAAGCGTTCACCGTAGGGCAGCCCGGTTGCCGGATCGATCGACCGGGGGCCCGTCGTGCCACAAGCTCCGCCGAGGAGCGAGGGGCACAAGACGAAATACTTGTCGGTGTCGAACGCGAGCCCGCGACCGATCAACCCTTCCCACCAACCGGGTGTCGGATCCGCGGGCTGGGACTGGGCGTGCGAATGTCCGGAGAACGACGGGCAGATGAGGATCGCATTGTCTTTCGCCGGCGACAGCTCCCCCCAGCATTCGTAGGCGATCTCGAGCTGTTCCAGCGTGTCGCCGAACTCGAGCTCGAAAGGCGTGTCGTCGATGACGCGCTGCGCTGCGGGGGAGGCGTTCACCGGATTGCGCATGGGAGGGCTCGTCGACGATGGCAGAGCCTCAGAAAGTGTCTCGACATCGGCTGGCATCGTGCTCCTCCTCTATCCCCGGTATCCGTGCCATTCACCTCGTGAGCGCGGCTCCCGCAGGCGATTCGAAAACCCAATTATTCCCAGATCGTTTCGACTCAAACTATTTGGTTCCGGCAAGGCCCGAGAGTCAAAGCGATGCTTCGAGCGAGGGCAACAAGCGAGGCGGGCGGGCCGAAGTAAGAAAATACCTACTTAAATCGTTCCACTGATCGGACAGCGGATGACCAGCTGACCGGTTGCGGATCGCTCTGCACTCGCTCAGCGGCGCGAGATCGCTGAGGTCTCTACCGAGAATCCTTTCAGTACAAAGTAACGGATGGCAGACAAGATGTCAAGGGTCACCCCTGGGCACGAAAGCGTTCGGAAGGCACGAACTGACACACTCCACGCGGTGCAAAGGCGGAGTCAAATCGTGTCACGAGCCGCTCGACCAGGCCGATCGACAACGAAAAAGCCCTCCCGATGGGAGGGCTTTCTCGATCGGCAAACTCGCCGATTGCAATCCGGTCAGCGCTGCTGACCTGACCTAGCTGGCCAGACCTAGAAACGCAATCGTGCGCCCAGGAAGTAGCGCCGCGGCTCGACGAAGTCGATGCCTTCCAGGAAATCGAAGCCGTCGCCGCCACCGACCAGGTCTTGGACCCGGATGACCTGCTGGTCGTCGAGGACGTTGAAGACGTCGAGGAAGAAGTCGACCTCGATCCGGTCGTTGACGTTCCACACGTAGGAGCCGCGTAGATCGAGCACGCCGTAGTCGTTGCCGTCGATGAAGCCGATGGCGTCAGCAGCGATCCAGCTGTCCTCGAAGCCGCCGCCCGGCCAGCCGCCGAAGGCAAAGTCGGTCGTCACGCGATCCGGCAGGCTGCGGTTGAAGGCGAGACCTTCGTTGCGGTTGAGAATGATACCGGAGTTCCAGCGGTAGCTGCCGCCGACCTGGAAGCCGTTGTCCCAGTTGTAGGAGCCGTGGACCTTGAACAGGTGCTCCACCAGGCCGGGCTGCACGCCGGTACGGTTGGGCGCGCGCGGATCGAGGAAGATCACGTCGCCCTGGCCGTCGAAGTTGCCGTCGGAGTTGGAGTTGGCATCCGCGTCGGCGTAGTTGTAGGAGGCAAGCAACTGCCAGTTGTCGCTGTAGCGCTTGCGGAAGACCAGCTCCAAGCCTTGCCAGTCACGGAACGCCGCGTTGGGCAGCGAGCCGATCAGGAAGTTGAGGTTGGTCGGGATGGCACCCAAGCTGTCGAAACCGAAGAACTCCGGCCCGAGGAAGAATGTCGGATCGGTGGGATCGCCACCCTCTCCGGCATACTGAGCGGCGTCGTAGTAGATCGAGCCGAAGTCCTCGGCGATGCCGGTGGTCTCGCGGTCGATCAGGTTGATCTCGAACATCATGTTGTTGCCGAGATCCTGCTTGTACTGGATCTGGATCTCTTCGGTCACCGGCGTCTCGATGCGCGGTGCGAAGAAGGCATCCTGGACACTCGGGCCTCCACGGGTGCGGAAGGTCACCCACTCGCCGAGGGCATCGACGAAGACCTGTTCCTGCTGCACACGACCCGACAAGGAGCCGGCGAAATCGATCGCATTGTCGCGAAAGGCATCGTAATACTCGCCGTAGAACACGCCGACACTCGAGCGGCCGTCGCCCTTGACGTCGTAGGCGATCGAGATGCGCGGCGCGACCTCGGTGTCGAAGGTACCGACATCGTCGCCCAGAGAGGTGAGGAAGGTCGTGTCCTCAGCCCGCAAGCCGGCGTTGACGCTCCACTTGTTCCACTGCCAAGAATCCTGGATGTAGTAGTGCAGCGACTCGGACGACTTGTTCTCGGGACCGACCGACGTCTGCAGGTCGCGGGTGTAATTGATCAGGCCGTCGGGGTTGCCCGCCGTGCTGGCGAACGTCATGTTGTTCAAGATCTCTTCGCTCTCGAGGAGACCGTTGCTGTTGTCGTCCCAGAGGCCGATGAGGGCCGTCGTCTGGGCCGCCGTGAGGTTCTCGAGGAAGCCGGCCGTCTCGTCGCTCGAGACACCGAAGTCGACCGTCGACCAGGCCTGGTCGGAGCAGGTACCGACGACCTCGCAGAGATCGATCGGCCCGCCGCCGTTCGGTGACAGCGAAATGAAGGTGGCCGGCGGATCCCCCGCGGTCATGTCGTTCTCGAACAGGTTGCTCTCGTTGTTGCTGACGCCGAACTTGATCGCGTGGTCACCCCAGCCGGTGTCGAGCAGGTACTCGAAGGCGGCACGCTGCGCCTCGGTGCTGCGGGTCTCCACGAAGTCGGTGCCGGCACCGCCAAGCGTTTCGTCGGCCGAGGAGAAGCTGACACCCGGGGCGAAGGAGACCTCATTGAGGTTTGCTCGGTTGATCGCTGTCTGGTTGACGTCAGAGTCGTGATCGGTGACCGCCAGCTCGAGAGAGGCGGTGCCCCAAACCCGGTTGTAGCTGACGCTGAAGCGCTCGCCACCTCGGTCCTGGGTGGAATCCGCCAGGTTGGGAATCGAGCCGTCGAAATCGCCGTTGAGATCGCGCGGATCCGACAGGAAGGTACCGGAGATCACGTCCGAGTCGGTGATCGACCAGGTCAGCTTGGCGAAGGCCTGATCGTTCTCTTCGGTGACAGTGCGCAGGAACTGACCGTTCTCGTTGGCCACATCGCGCTCGAGCTCGGTCTGGCGAAAGCTGGCGAAGAACCACGCCTTGTCCTGGATGACCGGGCCGCCGAGGGTAATGGCGGCATCGAAGGTCGAGAACGATTCGTCGGCGAAGTGGTCGTTGTCTTCGACGAAGCTGTCACTCTGCAGGTAGTAGTTCACCGAGCCGGAGAACTGATTACCACCGCTCTTGGTCACGACGTTGGAGATCAGGCCGGGGGCGCCGATGAACTCCGCCGGGATAGCGCCGGTGAGAACGGACTGCTCTTGGATGATTTCGGTGTTGAGGTTGGCGCCGTTGGTGCCGTTGTTGCGATCGGTGACGTTGATGCCGTCGAAGTAGTAGAGGTTGTCAGTCGAGCGGCCGACATCGCCCTCGGAGCCATCGCGGTCGCGATAGTTGATACCGGAGCGCGAGGCCGGGTTGTCGGTGTCACCAAGGGAATCCTGCACACCCGGGACGAGCTGCAGATAGTCCTGGTAGGAGCGCGCCGTGGGCAGCGACTCGGTGAGCTGCAGGGTGATGTCCTGACCCGCCTGGGTCTTGGTGACATCGACCAGCGGCGACTCGGCGGTAACGATGAGCTCCTCGGAGATCTCCGCTAGCTGTAGCTCAGCTGAGAGTGAGGTGTCCTGACCGGCGCGCACTGCGACGCCTTCGAGGCGGGCGCCGGCGAAGCCGTCGAGGGTGACGGTGACGACATAGTTGGTCGCCGGATCGAGGCCGACCAGAGTGGCCTCGCCCTGGCCGTCGGCGATCGCGGTTCGACGGGTCAGGGACTGATCGGACGAAGCCGAGACGGTGGCGCCCGGAAGGACGGCCCCATCGGCGTCGGTCACGGTGATACTGACACTACCGCGCTGGGCCTGCCCAAACGCGACGGTGGACATCAGCAACAGGCCGACGCTTATCAAGACGACTGCTCTCCTCATACTTGCCTCCTTTGTGGATGATTGAGCAGGGTTCCGACAGTACGAACAACGCACAGCCTGAAACAGCAAGGCGTATGCCAAGACAGCACGAGCCTCTCGTCCCTAAAAGCTTTACTTTCGAAACTCGAGGAGACCGCTCCTCACGGGAGACTTCAGGTGAGCCCAATAGATTGAATCGAAATCCAGACAATAGGACAAGGCAATGCAACGGGCCACTCGCTCACCCGGGCGAGGCAACCACAAGTCCCATATTTAGAACAATTGCAGGCGCAAAACAGACTAACGACTGGCTGTAATCCGGCCCGTGCAACGTGACACTTGAACCTGGGCCCGGACCGACGGATGAAAACTTTCTATTTACCGACTGGAATCAATCCACAACTGCAATTCAGCAGAGAGACAACGGTTGCCCAGTCGCGCTGATCTCGAGCGCCGGGGGATTGGATCCGACATCCGGCAGGAAAACCCATATGAAACTCAAGCCCGTCGTCAGACGGACGTTCCCCCAATAGACCCCTTTGCCTGCGGCCTGA
>JBCCGX010000264.1:0-10157 GCA_039029035.1 Acidobacteriota bacterium
CGATCCACTGAAGGTCCTGGATCAGGTCAAGCGCCTCGAGAAGCAGGCTGGACGGCGCGATGGCGAGCGCTGGGGGCCGCGTCCGCTCGATATCGATCTGCTATGGTTCGGCGATCTGTGCCACGCTGGCGACCAGGGCTCTCGTGAGCTGCCCCACTCGCCGCAGCGCGAGCTGATTCTGCCCCACCCCAGGATGCGATGCCGACGCTTCGTGCTAGCTCCCTTGAACGACCTCGCCCCCCATCTCGAGTTGCCGCCGGACGGCGCGATCGTCAGCGATCTGTTGACAGCACTCGGCACCGACCAGGAGATCGAGAAGATGCACTGGAGCCACCGATGAAGCTCTCGTTTCGCGACCCGATCCACGGTTTCATCCGCACCGACGAGCTCGAGACGGCGCTGATTCAGAGCCGGCCGATGCAGCGTCTGCGGTTCATTCGCCAACTCGGCTGGACCTTCCTGATCTTCCCGGGAGCCGAGCACAGTCGTTTCAGCCATGTGCTCGGTACCATGCACCTGGCGGGCCGGGTCTATGACGCCCTGGCAAAGAAAAGCGGCGGTGTTTTGCCAACGGCTCCGGACGGCCTGGAGCGGCGCCTGGTGCGGGTTGCCGCCCTGTTGCACGACATCGGCCATGCACCCTACAGCCACTCGGCAGAAGAGCTCTTCGACGAGCGCATCGATCACGAGGAGATGACCCAGCGCTTGATCGACACGCCGGAAGTGCAGGCGATCTTCGAGCGCTATGGCAACGGCCTGGAGCGCCAAGAGGTGCAGCGGGTCCTGGCCAAACAGGCCAGCGGACCGCGCAGACTGTTGTCCGACATCATCACCTCGGAGCTCGATGTCGACAAGATGGACTATCTGCGTCGCGACAGCCTCTACTGCGGCGTCGAGTACGGCAGCTACGATCTGGAGCGGTTGATCGACACGGTGTCACCGATCGAAGATCCGGAGAGCGGCGAGTGGCGCGTCGGAGTCGACGCCGGCGGTGTGCACGCCTTAGAAGCCCTGGTCATGGCGCGCTACTACATGTTCACCCAGGTGTACTTCAACGTCACCGGCAAGGTCATGGAGTTGCATTACGCCGAGTGGCTGCGCGCCAGCGGTATCCGTTGGCCTGCTGATCCGGCGACGTTTCTCGACCACGACGACGTGTCCGTTTACCACACCATGCGGCGGTCCGATGATCGCCACGCCCGGGCTCTGGTGCATCGCGAACGCTTCGCTCTCGCGTTCGAGACCAAGGAGCACCTGACCCCCGACGAACGGCAAGCCTTCGGCGACCTGCTGCCTCGGCTGGAAGAACGCTTCGGCAGCGACAACCTGCTGGTCGACCACTCAGCCAAGGACCCGCATCGACTGAAGAAGAATCGGGTTCTCGTGCGACGCTATGACGGATCGCTGCAGCCCATGGCCGAGACCAGCGACTTTATTCGCCACATGTCGCGTATCGACAGCTATCGAGTCTACGCGCCGGAAGCGATTCGCCAGGACGTCGCGAACGAAGTGAAGCGACTGTGGGAGTGAAACGACTTGTGGCAATAGGCCGGAACACGACAAGCGCCTCGAGGCAGATCTTGGAACAGGAGGACGACGATGGGATTTCTCGATCGGATGATCTCTGATCTCATTCAAGACAACACCGGTATCAACGCCCGGCGCCTGGTGCGCAAAATCGGCGGCGGCAAGATCCTCGCCATGGGCGGCGCCGCCATCGCCGCCAGCGTCATGGCGGAGAAGCACGGCATGCTAGGCCAGAAAGGTGCCGCGCCAGCCGCCGGGGCCGCGCCAGCCGGGGCCGCACCAGCCGGTCACACACCAGCCGGTCACGCACCAGCCCAAGCCGCGCCGCCGCCACCGGTCCCCGGAGCCGCCGCGGCACCACCGCCACCGCCGATCCCCGGAGCCCCTCCAGCCGCGGCACCGCCGCCACCGCCGCCGGTACAGGGCGCAGCCACCGAGGCGGCGGCACCAGCCGGCGACGAGGCCGACATCGAGCTGCCGCAGGAGACTACCTACGCCGTCGTCCGCACCATGGTGGCCGCCGCCCTAGCTGACGGCAACCTGGCACCGGAAGAGAAGGCGATCATCCAGAAGCACCTCGGCGAGTCCGGCCTTTCCGAAGAGCAAACCCGACAGATCCACCAGGACCTGGTGCTGCCCCCGTCCCTCGACGAGCTGGCAACTCTGGCGAGCGACGCTGAGAGCCGCGAGATCCTCTTCCGCTTCGCCGCCCTGGTGGTGCTGGCGGACCAGCAGGTCTCCGATCTGGAGCGCGCCTGGCTGGATCGACTGGCCAGCACCTTCGGTATCGAGGGCGAACGCAAGGCGGCCTTGGAAGCGGACATCTTCGGCTAGGGCAGACAGGGATTCGGCACTTGCTGACAGGGCGGCGTGAAGTCGCCCAGCTCGACCAGGACCCGGAAACGACCGGAGAGATTACCCGGAGCCCAAGACGTCAGGGTCTCCCACAGCACGGTGCCCTCGAGCGGCCCGTTGAACCGCGACGTCGAGCGGACACTCTGGAAGGTACCGGTGCCACTCCAGCCCAGGTCTGAGCCGTCGAAGGCCCACTCGGTGCCGTCCGAAAAGCGGACGAGCTCGAATTGGGCATACTTCGCGTCGAGCCCGGTGCTACTGGTGTCATAAGTGGCAATGAAGGTGACATTGAGAACGGTCGATCCGGGAGGGGTGATGGTGTGAAACAGTACCGAAGTGGCATAGCCCCCGATCACCGGAATGTCATAGACGCGGGTCTCGGCGCGGGCCTGGTCCGCAAATAGAACGCACACAAAGAGGACGAATCCAAGAGCGCCGTAGCGACGCAGTGATGGACACATGACAGATCTCCTTTCGATCAGGTTGTAACTAACAGACTCAGGTCGACGGCGGGCACCGGGCTCAGAAGGCGTAGATGGCGGTCCAATCCTCCACGCCCATGGGGCCTCCCCCAACGCCGCGGGGACAGGCACCGAGCATGCAGCTGCCGAGCCTCAACTCGTTGAGACCGCCCACCAGGCTGATCTCGGTGGCGAACCGAAACGCCTCGCTGCTGATCTCTTCTCGGCTCGAACCCTGAATGCCGACAAAGAAACAGCTCTGCTGGTTGCAGATGGTGGTCGATCCGCGAACGGCCGTCGGCGGAGGTGAGGCGCCTGCCGCCAGCTCCCGTAGGGAATCCGGTATCTCGACACCCGGCGCCGTCAAAGGCACCAAAGGCAGCTGCGGTGCCGTCCCGGCGACGGTGATCTGCCAGAAAAAGCCACTGATCTCGTCAACGCTCGGTGATTCCGCGGAGGAGGAGGGGGCATTGCCGAACAATCCACTGAAGTCGAGTGTCGTGGGAGAGCTGTACTGCGGATCTTCCGGATGGATCAACCAGGGCACGCGGTCCGTCACCGGACGCCAGAACTCCCTCGTCGCCTGGCTGTAAGTGATTCCGGCCTGCAACATGCCGTTGAGGCCATCGACAACCACGAGAGAAGTGGACCCAGCACTCACCTCGAACGTCGCGACGCCGAGGTAGACCTCGGCCGTCGCCACGCCTCCCGAAAGAGCGCTGGCCCCCAAGAGCAGAGCACCACGCCCTGGCCCTGGATCAGTCCTGTCCGCGATGTATTCGGCCAGGGAAGCGCCCAGGGACGCGAACCCGGATACATCGACGCCCTTGTTGCCGTCCGGATCGACCCACCTGAGAGGATTCCCGACGACATAGGCGTATCGGTTGAGACTTTGGGGAGTTTCCGCCTGACCCTGCAGTGGATCGACCGACAGGAACCGACCCATCACTTGGGTGTAGAACCGCGCGTGCATGTAGTCGAGCCCGGTCGGGTGGTCTCGCTCGTGGCCGGTAAACTGGAGAATCTCGCTCGTGTCGTTGACGCCGGCAGGCTCGCCATAGGGCAAGTAACTCAGACCGAAGACCGACTCACCAGCGGCGTCGGTGGCCATGCGGACGCTGCCCAGGTGATCCAGATGGTAATGACGAATTCCGTCGGGTCCTTCGGACGCCAGCTGACGGACGCCGGCATACACGTAGCGCTTGGTCGTGAGGGTGCTGCCCGGTGCTCCGAGGCTGCCGACCTGGACATACTCGGTGATGAGTCGATTGCCCAGGTCACGCTCCGTCCAGCGGACGACCGGCTGCTCTGAAGGCATCAACGTCGCCACGCGCTCGCCGGCAGCGTTGTAGAGGAAGACCCAGTCCAGACCGCCGACGCGGTTGTGCTCCATCAAGCCGCTCTCGTTCCAACTGTAGAGGTTGCTGCCCCAAGAGGTCAGGTTACCGGCGGCATCATAGGAGTAGGCCAGGCCGCTCAAACGATTGCTTGCCGGGTCCACCGGGAAAGACAGCGAGGTCGGCGAACCAGCGGCCGGCGGCGTGGTGGTCTTGGCGGTCAGGTTGCCGAAGAGGTCATAGCTGAACTGCTGCTGCCAGTCGCCGAAGTCCGACGTGACGAGACGACTGACGCCATCGTAGGCAAAGGACCAAACGCCGATGCCTTTGACGTTGCCGGCACCATCCCATGACATGTCGCCGGTGCCGACAGCGCCGGCGCTCGAGCCGAGTGCCCACAGGGCGCCGGGCCGACGCCTGAAATCGGCATCGAGCATCTGCAAGTCCTGCACTCCGTTGGCATGGTCGACATGGTGCCAGAGTCCGCTGGCGTGATAGTCCACCGTGCCCCAGCCCACCACCTCGGTGAGCAGGCCCTGGTCGAAGCGGTTCTCGACAGTCTGTCCCGCCCAGGCGATCTCAGCCATCAAACCTAGACTGTCCCAGGTGTAGCCTTGCGTCAGGTTGATCGCCTCACCGCCGACGTCGACCGAGGTGGTCTTGCGCGAGACGGCGCCGCCGCGCCCCTGATAGTCGAACGTCTCGATCACCTGGGCGCGCTCCTCGACATGGCCCGCCACCCACGGCACGTCGATCCACTGGTTGCGTGTCGCTCGCCACAGCTTGCCGGCACCACGGCCGGGCGCATCATCGTAGTCGAGCTTGACGATGACCCTGTTGTTCGCGTTGCGATCCCAGATGTGGGTTCGCCGGCCCAGGAAGTCATAGCCGAAGGCCAGGTCGCTGGGCCCATCGGTCATCCGCCGCACGAGTCCCCGGCTGTCGCGCCGACCGTAGGTCACCGTACCACCACCGACAACGCCCTTCTCGGGATGGGTCTCGGAGAGCAGAAAGCCGCGGTTGTCGTAATCGTAGCGCCGCTCCTGGAACGAACTGCTTCCCGAACGGAGACGGGTGAGGCGGCTGGCGACGTCGAAGTCATAGGTCGTCGCGACCATCGAGCCACCGACACCCGACGGCTCCTCGACCCGCCGCAAACGGCCATGGCTGTCGTACTCACGAGTCCGCGAGGCATAGGCCTCACCGCCAACCTGCGCGATCTTGACTTGATCCGTGGTGCGACGGATGCCCTGGAACGACACCAGGCGATCGTGGGTGCTGCCATCCGGTGGCTGAATTCGAGTGGCGCGTCCGAAGGGGTCGTAGTCGAGAAAGGAGGTCTTCTTCTGCAAGTCCGCCCATTCGGAAACCGAGGCCACCCAGCCCCGCGGGGTGTAGAGCGTTTCGCGCTCGCTCCAGACGTTGCCCGGCAGCCGATGGCGATCGCGCCACAGGCGGCCGAAGTCGTCGAACCAGGTTTCGCTCCGGGTCAGCACCGCGTTGGTTTGCGGATCGCGCAGCTGGACGATCACCTTCGCACCGGTCGTCGCGCTGGCGTTCACGAAGTCGACCTCAGTCCGGGCACCTTCGGCCGGAGTGATCGAATCGTTACGGCCCAGGAGGTCGTAGCCGAAGCTGACGCCGAGACCCGAAGCATCGCGAGAGGTCAGCACCACACCCGTCGTCGGATCCACGTCGACGTCGAGGGTCAGGTAGGGCCCCGGCGTCCCATCCGGTTCGATCGGCAGCGTGCTGATTCGAGCTCCCGAGGCGTAACCGTGGCGCTGCCAGTACTCCGGCTCGGGCAGCGGATCACCACAGCCGCCACCGTAGGTCGGCAAGCTTTGGAGATCGCCACCGTAGGTCTTGGCGTCGGTAATCTGGCCGAGCCCGTTGCGTGAGTAAACCGTCAGCACATCATGCGCCCGGCGCGCGACATCGCTCTTGCGCACCCGCGTGCAGTAGAGGAACCCGGTATCGGGCTCAAAGCCGACCTCGACCCGCTTGATGGTCTTGCCGAAGGCTTCGGTCTCGACGGTACGCAGGTAATCGTGAACCCCCAAAATCCAGGGATCGCTCGGCGCTGGCGGCGCGTAGCCCGAGCTCGGGTAAGTACCACTGACGCGGTTGAAGTTCGTATAGAAGGTCCGCTTTTCCTGGTTCGCCGAAGCGCTGTGGAAATTGCCCGTGGTCACTTGCTTGCGGAAGTGCCCCAAGCCGTCATATTCGTCGTGCTGCACGTCGAGCCAGCGGTCGCCGTCGTCATGAAAGACCGTCCGGGTGGCTTCCACCTTACGATTGGTGTTGTACCAGTCGGCGGCCGGATCACTGCCGCTACCCGGCGTCGCGTCGCGCCGAAACTCGAGGTACGTCGAGCGCAGCCTGTCGCCGGTGCAGGCACCGCCTGGCGTGGAGTCGGTCCACATCTCGGACGACAGGAACCGTCCGCCGCTGCTCTGGGAGTAGTCGAAGGGCAGGCCATACTCCCAACCGCGGCCCTGGGAGGGCGTTTGCCAATAGCGAGCGTTGAAGAAATGCTTGCTGCAGCCGGTGGACTGTCCTTGATCGGCAGGGTAGACCACCTCGGTGACCATCTTGGGGTCGTCTGCCGGCAGGCCGGAGGGCCCGGCACCGAAGTCGGTGGTCCGGTAATGCCAGGTGCCCTCCACGCTACCGTCTCGCTGCACTGTCGAGCGCGTTTCGACGCCGGCCGAGGTATTGAAGACGGAGTTGGTGCCACCGGGCGGGAACTCGTACTCCTGATAGGCCCAGCGCAACCCTCCGCCGGTCGGCAACGTCAGCTCGCGCAAGGCGCCCGAAACGTCCGCGATGCCGCCGGCACAGGTGGTGTGGTAGCTCGGCATCTCGAAGCGTGATCCGTCCGGGAACTCGATGGCTGTCAAAAGCGGCACGGTGATCCGCGGCGGCGTCGAAGAGGTGTCTTTACAGCTCCTGTCGATCGCCGTCGGCACGTACTCGAAGTCGTAACCGGCGGCGACACCGCCCACCATGCCGATCTCCAACCGGGTCACGACCTGCAGCCAGGGATACTGGTTGCTGGTCAACACTCGATGGGTCCGACCGTAGCGGTTGGTCATCGTCCACTCGGAGTAGTCGGCGTTGTAAGTCACCAGGGCGTCCGGGTCCTCCGGCGAGGCAAAGCGGCTCCATACCTTCTCGAGCCGATACTTGGCACCCAGGCCGCCGGTCCAGCTGTTGTAGCGCCGGGTGGTGCCGTCGGGGAATTCGATGTCGAGAAAGAACGCATTGTGGCGGATCATTCGCAGATAGCTGCCATCGCGGGTGTAGAGCACGTCGCTTGCACCGTCGTCCTCACCGCGGTGCAGCTGGTCGTAGAACACCCGCCGGCCACCATCGTCACCGACGAACATCCAGCGCCCGGTGTCGTTCAAGGCGTGGACCGGGCTGTAGACCTCACCGAATCCCAGATGCCAGCCGAGCCCGCCCAGGTGGATTCGGTCCGGGCGCGCTTCGATCTCGATTTGCCCGTTTTCGACGACTTGCTGATACTTCCAGACGTTGCTGTTGTAGCTCAGTAGGAAAGGACCGATCGGCAGCGTCACGGACAGCTTGCCCGAGAAGAGATCGACGTTGTCGAGCTGCTCCAGCCCCTGGTAGGTGCCTTCCGGCGAGAAGCCGAGTGGGTGATTGGGATGGTAGGCCAGGGCTGGTACGGCGCACGCCGCCGCAAGCAGCACCTTGGCCAGGCAGCGCATCAAACGTTGGAATGGTGTTCTTGGCATGTTTCGAATCCTCCGCATCGACTACTCAGCGATCGTCTCGGATGAAATCTTCAGGGTCGCGGTATCGACGGCGACGACGACGTCGCCCGGCTGCAACGACTCCGGCGGCTTGCCGCTGGCGGCCACAGGCTGGAGATCGCTGATCGACAACGAGACCGCGCCGTTGTCGAGGCCATCGAGATCTGACGCCGCGCCGTCCACTACGACGCCGCTCCAGGCGCCTTGACCGGCCCGGGTCACCAGGACCTGCAATCGCGAGCCGCTGAGATGCAGCTCGCTACTGGCGCTAGAGAAGGTGTCGGCGCCAGCAAGCGGCCCAACAGCGAAGGCATCCACATTCGGGCCGTCGACTCTCGAGGCCATGCTCGTCAGATCGACCACCGCCCAGACCGACTTTGGCCCGAGCTCGTCAACCGCCGAAAAACTGGCCGTGCCGTCGGGGTCCTCGGCACTCAGCCACATCACGTAAGGCACCACGCGCTCCATCCAGGGCACCGACTGGCGGACGACGCCGAAGAGCACGGCCTCCCCTCCTGGCGTCAAGCCGCTGACTTCGACGGTCTGCGGCGCGAATTGCAAGGCAGGCTGCGCGGCCACGCTCGGCGGCAGCAGCCAGACCAGGGTGAGAGAGATCCAGCACATCCAGCCGCCTCGGCGACAGGGCCAAGGGGACCGCTGGGCGAGATTCAGGGGGTAGTCGTCGATAAACATCCGTTGTCCTCCTGTTGAAGTCACTCGTTCTGTCGAAGCCATTCGTTCGTTTGTCCATGGGGCGGCTCGGCCGGCTGGCTGACCCCGGTTGGCGGGACAGCCAGCTGGATCCGAGCGCCCGCAGAGGCATCGCCAGAGCCTGGGGCAGGCCCCGAGATCGGCGGCTTTAGTTGCTGCTTCGGCTGCCTGGGCCCCCGTCGCAGGAGGCGTAGGCATCGAAGAAGTAGCGCCCCGAGCTGCCGGCATCGAGCCCGGCGGCGGCGCCGAGGCGCACCCGATCCACCGCCCGTCCGTCGTTGTCGACGCCGAGGATCTCGGCCACCAGCCGGCCATTCAGCCACAGGCGGGCGCCGCCATCACTGCTCCCTGGCGCGGTGGCAGCCCACCAATCGACGAACAGGCGATGCCAGGCGTCGGCGGCGATATCGACCTTGGCCGAGAGGGCCTGGCTGTCGTTGTCACGGCTCACCGCCAGTCGCAGCTGCGGCCCTCCGCCACTGTTGGCCAGCCGCAGACTGAAGGCATTGCTGCCCGGGACGAGGCCGGACAACAGCGAGTGCTCGGCGCCGGTGGGCAGGGTGAAATCGTCAGTGTTGAAACGGAGCCGGGCGCGGAAATGGCGCTCGTTCACCGGCGAGTCGTCTTCGACGTAGAAGAAACCGGTCCCGGACGCCGGATCGATGGCGAGCCCGAAGACCCCCTCCGCCGCCGCGGCGGTGTCCGCCGTCACACTGCCGCCGGAGGAGGCAACCACCTGCGACCAGGCGGCCAGATCGCCGGTCTCGAAATCGTCTCCGAGGTAGGTGTCGCAAACCGGCTCGGCCGCCACATTCACCAGGCCCTGGGCGGTGAGCGAACCGTCGATGACGTCGTAGGTGAAGGCATCGGCACCGGCGCTCCAGAAACTGGCATCGGGGCTGAAGATGACGTCGCCGCGATCGAGCTTCAGCCCGCCGTGGGTGGCCGATCCAAGGTCGGATATCCACAGCACATCGCCGTCCGGATCATTGTCGTTGGCCAGGAAGTAGGCCTGGGGTACCTGGATCCCGATGGCCAGGTAGGGCACCAGGAGGGCATCGCTCATCGGCTCCGGCGGGCTGTTGGCAGGCACCAGGACCTGGATCGTCACTTCGCCCGGTTGATCCGCTGGCAAGCCATGGTTGTCTTCGATCAGGTAAGAGAACCTGTCCGTGCCCGAGAAGCCGGCCGGCGGGGCATAGCGCAGCTCGACTTCACCGCTGGCCAGGACGGTCTGAGTGATGTCACCGTGGTCCGCTATCAACGTCTGTGGCAAGGTCCAGACCACGACATCGCCGGGATCAGGATCCTCGTCGTTACCCATCAGGGTGGTGTTGAGCAGCACCAGATCGGTCTCGAAGGGCGTCGCGAGAGGATCCGGAAAAGCCACTGGCGGATTGTTCGACGGCAATTCACAGACATCCTGGGTCGGTGGCAGGCCGTAGTTGGCACCGACATCGTGGGCACAGACCAGCCCATTGGCG